>DATDMW010000210.1:0-4524 GCA_036518595.1 Burkholderiales bacterium | reverse complement strand
CGCGCTGCGCGTGTCCTCGACCTGCTCGAGGCAGATGACCCGCCCGCGCTCGCCTTCGCTCTCCCCGCAGCCGCGCATGTCGAAGCGCAGCGCGGCGTAGCCCATCTCCGCGAAGAGCTTCGCCGCGATCATCGCGGTGCCGCCATCCTTGTTGCTGCCGAAGCCGTGCAGCACGAGAAATGCGGGGACTCTGCCGCGCCGGCGCTCCGGCAGGTGCAGGATGCCTGCGAGCCTCAGGCCGCCGGAGACGAAATCGACGCGCTCTTCCATTGCCCTTCTTTCAGCGCCGCGTTCACCCGCGGCATCACCTCGGTCGCCATCAGCTCCATCGAGCGCCGCGCGAGCCCGGCGTCGACCCAGTCCATGCCCGCGTAGACGATCTCGCCGAACGGCCCGGCCTGCGCGCGCAGCGCGACGATGCGCTCGGCGACCTGCTCGGGCGTGCCGTGGATCACGAGCCGATCGAGCAGCCGCTCGAGCGTCACCGCGGCGTCGTCCTCGTCCTCGCGCATCTTGAAGATCACGTGGCGCTTCGCGAGCATCATCTTGGTGCGCAGCTGCTTCCAGTAGAACGCGTACGGGCTCGCTGGATCTTCGACGGCGTAGCGGCGCGCCGTCTTCGCGTCGTCGGCGACGAAGATGGTGCGCGCGACGCGCCAGTCGGACGGATCGGCGGCCTTTCCGGCGCGGCGCTTGCCCTCGACGTAATTCGTCCAGTGCGACGGCAGCCAGTGCGGCAGCAAGAAGTTTGCCGAGAGCGGGTGGAAATCGCGCTCGCCCATCGCGATCACGCCCTTCGAGAACGGCGCGACCACCGTGCCGACGATCTCGGGCCGCGGCTTCTGGTACGGCTTGTACATCACGCCGCGGCCGATGTCGGGCACGTAGGTTTTCGCCGTCGTCACCTTCCAGCGGTTCCCGGCGAGCTCGATGTCGTAAGGCGGATCGCGTTCCCAGATCTCGAGGATCACGTCGATGCACTCGGCGAACATGCGGTTGCGGTCCTGCTCGAGGATGCCGAGCGCCTCGGCATCCGAGGACAGCGCGCCCGGGCTGACGCCGAAGATGAAGCGGCCTCGCGCGAGGTGATCGAACATCGCGGCCTGCGCCGCGATCACCACCGGGTGCGATTGCGAGAGGTTCGACGTCCCGGTCGCCAGCCGGATCGTCTTCGTCTCGGCGATCAGGCTGGCGAGGAAGATGAAGCTGCTGGTGACGTTCTCGGCGCGGTCCGTGAGGTGCTCGCCGACGAAGGCGTCGTGGAAGCCGAGCCGGTCGGCGAGGATGATCGCCTCGCGGTCTTCCTGCAGCGTCTGCGCCGGATCCCGGTGCAGCGGGTGCAGGGGCATGGTGAAGTAGCCGAGTCGCATGAATCCGTATCGCCGCGTGCGCCATGAGACGTGCGCCCCCGCGGCCGGGGTACGCGCGTCCTGGATCTATTTCGCCGGAGTCGCCACCGGCTTGCCGCGCTCCACGATGTAGGTCGCGAGCACCTTCGCCGGCCCTTTGCCGATGTTCTTGCCGTCGTGGATCGTGTTCGGCGGGATGAAGAACACGTCGCCCGCGTGCAGCGTCCGCGGCGGCTGGCCGGTGACCTCGAGCAGCACCGTGCCCTCGAGGACGTAGCTCAACTCCTCGCCCGGATGCGTATGGCGCCCCGCGGCCACGCCGGGCTCGAACTCGGCGGTCGCGACCACGGCGTCGCGGCCCGGCGCGCTCAATTCGTGCTTCTGCAGCAGCGCGCGCTTGAACCCGGGCTGCTGTGCGTTGAGAGACTGGATGCCGAGCGCGCCGAACACCGCGCCGGCGGCGAAAGCTGCTGCGATTGCGAGCCTGCTCTTCTTCACGGTCGCCTCCTTTGGGGGTTGTTCACTGCAGCTCGATCTTCCTCTGTTCCACCACGCGCTTCCATTTCGCGATCTCGCGCTCGACGTAGGCGCGCATCTCCTCGGGGCTGCTCGCCTCGGGCTGCCCGCCCCACTCGGCGAAGCGCTGCGCGACGTCGGGCAGCGCGCACACCCGGCGCAGCTCGCGGTTCAGGCGCTCGATCACCGCGGGCGGTGTGCCCGCCGTCGTCGCGATGCCCGAGAACGACGACGCCTCGTAGCCCGGGACGCTGTGCGCGGCGGTCGGCACGCCGGGCAGCGCGGCCGAGGGCTCGGCCGAGGTCACGGCGAGCGGGCGGAACTTGCCGGCGCGGATCTGCGGATACGAATTGGTGAGCGCGTCGAACAGCATCGGCATGCGCCCGGCGAGCACCTCGGTCAGCGGCTCGGCCCCGCCGCGGAACGGCACGTGCTGCATCTCGATCCCGGCCATCGCGATGAACTGCTCGGCGGCGAGGTGATAGAGAGTGCCCATGCCCGGCGACGGGTAGTACACCTTGCCGGGATTGCCCTTCACGTAGGCGATGAAATCGTCGAGCGATTTGAAGCTGGAATCCGAGCGCACCTCGATCACGAGCGGATACTTCACCACCGTCGAGACCCAGGCGAACGCGCGCACCGGGTCGTAGGGAAGCGAGGCGCGCACCGCGGCCTGGGTCACGTGCGCGCCGCTCACGAGGAGCAGCGTGTAGCCGTCGGGCGCCGCCTTGGCGACGGCGTCGTTGGCGATGATGCCGCCCGCGCCGGTGCGGTTCTCGGGCACGACCTGCTGCCCGAGGCCCTCGCTCATCTTCGCCGCGACGATGCGCCCGACGACGTCGACGTTGCCGCCGGGCGGAAACCCGATCAGCAGCTTGATCGGCTTGGCGGGATAGTCCTGCGCGAGCGCGACGAGCGGCGCCGACGCGAGCGCGTCGGCGACGACGAAGCGAACGAACGGGTTCATGCGCTTTTTTTTCCCGAGCTCAGTCGGCGCGAACGCCGGCGTTGCGGACGACCTGCCCCCATTTATCGACCTCGTCGCGCACGTATTCGCCGAGCTGCTCGGGCGTCTTCGGCATGGGGTCCACGCCCTGCCTCGCGAGCTGCGCACGGACGTCGGGCGCGGCGAGCACCCGCGCCGTCTCGCGCGCGATCCGGTCGATCACGTCGCGCGGCGTCGCCGCCGGCGCGAACAGCCCGAACCAGATCGAGGTCTCGAATCCCGGCAGCCCCGACTCCGAGACCGTCGGCAGGTCGGGAGCCGCCGCGGTGCGCTGCGCGCCCGTCGACGCGAGCGCGCGCAGCTTCCCCGCCTTGATGTGAGCGAGAACCGTCGACGCCGGCGAGAACATCACCTGCACGCGGCCGGCGAGCAGGTCGGTGACGGCCTGCGGGCTGCCCTTGTACGGGATGTGCACCATCTTCACGCCGGCCGCGAGGTTGAACAGCTCGCCCGAGAGGTGCGGCGAGGTGCCGTTTCCCGACGAGCCGTAGAGGATGGCATCCGGCTTCGCTCTCGCCGCGGCGATCAGCTCGGCCACCGAGCGCACCTCGAGCGACGGGTGCACGACGAGCAGGTTCGGCATCGTCGTCAGTCCCGCGACCGGCGCGAGGTCCTTGACGAAATCGAAGCTGAGGTCCTTGTTGAGGCTCGCGTTGATCGCGTTCGCGACCGAGCCGAAGAAGAGCGCATAGCCGTCGGCGGGCGATCGCACCACGGCCTCCGCCGCGATGCTCGAGCTCGCACCGGCCCGGTTCTCGACGACGAGCGGCTGACCGAGCGTCTCGCCGAGCCGCGGCGACACGATGCGCGCGACCACGTCGGCCGCGCTGCCGGGCGGAAAACCGACCAGCAGCTTGATGGCTTTGACCGGGTAGCCCGACCCGCTCGCGGCGCTCTGCGCGCACGCGGCACCCGCCAGACACAGCGCCGCGGCCGCCAGCACCGCCTTCGCCATCTTCATTCGCGCCCGCCTCCTTCCGGCTGCATCCTACAGGAGGCGCTCCGTGCCTGCCAAAGACGCGGGCGAAAAAAATCCCGCGCCCGGCGAGCCGGACGCGGGACGCCTCGCGATGCCGCGGTCTACTGCGGCTCGGGGCTGCTGCCCTGCTTCGGCGGATTGCCGGAAGTTCTCGGGCTGCGCGCCATGTTGGGCGTGTCCGCGGCCGTGCCACGGTCGTTGCGGCTCAGGCGCTCGTGGTCGCGCTTGCTGCTGCGCTTGCTCGTCTTCGCCTTCGGCGCGGTGCTGCGGCCGGTGGTGCTCTTCTCCTGGTCGGCCTTGGGCGGCGTCTGCTCGTCCGCCGAGCGCTGGTCCATTCCGCTCGGCCCGGTGCCGCCGGTCTGGGCGAACGCGATCGGGGCGGCGAACAGGCCCGCGACGAGGACGGCGATGAGAGTCTTTGCTTGCATGGAGTCTCCTTGGGTTGCGTCGAGATCAGCGCGACGGCGAGCTGCTGCCCGGGGTGCCGGGTGCATTCGAGATGTCGGACTGAGTCACGTTGGCGGCGCCCGACGTCCCGGCGCTGCCGGTGACCGCGTGGTTGTCCGCGCCGCGCGTGGAGCGCGACGGGTTCACGTTCGACGTCGAGCTGCCGGTCGTGTCGGTGTCGTTGCGGCTCAAGCGCGTCCGGCTCTCGGTGCTGGCCGTCGTGCCGC
>DATDMW010000209.1:0-14642 GCA_036518595.1 Burkholderiales bacterium | reverse complement strand
CCGGCAACGCGATCGGGTTCCTGGTGTGCGCGGGGCTGCTCGCGTTCGCGTACTACCTGCAGTTCGCCAGGGGCCTCGAGCCCTGCCCGCTGTGCATCCTGCAGCGCGTGGTGTTCGCTGCGATGGCCATTTTCTTCCTGGTCGCCGCGATCCACCGCCCTCGCCGGGTCGGCGCGTGGATCTACGGCGTGCTGCTCTTCGCGCTCGCGGTGACGGGCACGGCCATCGCCAGCCGGCACGTCTGGCTGCAGCACACGCCCGAGGCCGAGCGCCCCTCGTGTGGTCCGGGACTGGACTATCTGCTCTCGCGCTTCGGGCCGCTGGGCGGCCTGCAGCGCATCCTGCGCGGCTCGGGCGAATGCGGCGCGGTCGACTGGACCTTCCTGGGTCTCAGCATCCCCGAGTGGTCGCTCGCATGCTTCATCGCGCTCGGGATCTACGCGCTCGTGCTCGCGGCGCGCGATTGAGCCGGCGGCGCTAACGCCGGCGCTTTTCCAGCGTCGGCGTCCAGCTCACGCCGTCCGGAGACCGGTCTTCCAGCGTCGGGGTCCAGCGCACGCCCGCGTCCGGATCGGGGCGGCCGTGCTGCGGCGGCGTGACGACACCGAGGTTCTGCGAGCGCCGATCGCGCTCGTAGCGGTCGGGCCCGCCCGAGCGCATCGCCTCGGGCTGCTGCACCACCTCGCGCAGCTGCGCGTCGTGAAGCCGATCCTGCGCCTGGCGCTGTCCGAGGTAGCGCGCGTCGAGGTCGAGACGCTCCGCGGCGGGCGCACCCAGCACCGATTGCGATTGCCTCAGCTGCAGCGAGAAGCGATCCGATTGCTGCTGCCGCTCGAGCAGCGCGCGCTCGGTCTCGCGCGCCTGTGCCAGCGCGAGGAAGGGGAGCGCGAAGAGCAGTGCCAGGGCCGCGGCGCGCGACACGGTCAGCGGTCCTTGTAGGGATTCTCCAGCGCCTGCACCACGTGCGCGAGCACGTCCTTGAACTGCCCCTCGTCGCAGCCCATGAGAACCGCGTCCTCGAGCGCGTCCTGGCACATCTGCCGGATCTCGTCGAGGTTCTCGCGCAGGACCTTGAGCTTCTCCACGCAGGAGACGACGTCGCCCGTGGGCGAGCGCCAGACCGGCTCGGGGTTTTTGGTGGAGGCCATATCGCTGTCTCGTCGTATAGGGATGAGACCCCGTGTCGCTCGTGGGGTTTCGATACTAGGAATTGTGCGGCCGGCTCAGGCGCGCTTCAAGAGCGGGCGCAGCCGCGCCGGGAGCGAGGCGCCCGCGGCCCGCGCCGCGCGCACGACTTCGCCCAGGACGACCACGGCGGGCCCGGAGCCGAGGCTCCCCGCGAGCCCGGGCAGCTGCTCGAGAGTCCCCGTCAGGATCTTCGCCCCAGGCAAGGACGCGTTCTCGACGATCGCGAGCGGCGTGTCGGCGCGCATGCCGCGGTGCGCGAGCTCGCGCACCAGGGTCTCCGCCAGCCCCGCGCCCATGTAGATTACCGCCGTATCGGCGGCGGCGACGCTCGAGGCCCATTCGTTCGCCGGCTCGCCGGCGCCCGCGCGCGGCGTCACGAACGCGACTTTGCGCGCGACGCCGCGGCGCGTGAGCGAGACGCCGAGCTCGGCCCCTGCTGCCGACGCCGCGGTGACGCCCGGGACGATCTCGAACGGGACCTCCGCCGAGCGCAGCGCGTCGATCTCCTCCTGTGCCCGCCCGAAGAGCAGCGGATCGCCGCCCTTCAGCCGCACGACGACCGTGTGCTTGCGCGCCGCGTCGACGAGCTGCTTGTTGATGAAGCGCTGCGCCGTGGAGTGCCGGCCGCTGCGCTTGCCGACGGCGATCTTCTCGGCGCGTACCGCGAGCGCCAGCGTCCCCGGGTGGATGAGCGCGTCGTAGAACACGACGTCGGCGCGTCCGAGGATGCCGGCGGCGCGCAGCGTCAGCAGGTCCGGCGCCCCGGGACCCGCGCCGATCAGGTATACGGTGCCCGTCATTCGACCAGTCCCGCGGCGACGGTCTGGTGGGTGATCTCGTCGATCAGGATGAACGACCCGGTCGCGCGGTTCTCGCGGTAGGGATCGCAGAAGATCGGCTGGGCCAGCGACAGCGATACGCCGGCGATGTCGTTCGTGCCGATCGCGTCGGGCGCGGCACGCTCGAGGGTATGGATGTCCAGACGGTGGTTCACGGTGACGACGCGAGCCCTCACCGTGCGCGTCGTGTGCTTGAGGAGATAGCGGCCCGCGGGATCGAGCGGCGACTGCGCGAGCCAGCAGATCTCGGCGCGCACGGATTTCGACGCGCGCGGCGGACGGCGCACGTCGACGAGCATGTCGCCGCGCGAGACGTCGAGCTCGTCGCTCAGCGTCAGCGTCACGGCGTCGCCCGCCGTCGCGAGCGTCCGCCGGCCTTCGAAGGTCGCCACCGCGCGCACCGCGGTGCGACGGCCCGAGGGAAGCACCTCGACCTCGGTCCCCGGCGCCAGCGTGCCCGAGGCGAGCGTCCCGGCGTAGCGCCGGATGCCGGCCGCTCCCGGCCGCGACACCAGCTGGATCGGGAACCGCAGCGGCAGCGCCACTGCATCGTCGTCGAGGTCGAGACCTTCGAGCGCTTCGAGCAGCGGCGGACCCGCATACCAGGGCGCGTGCTCGCCGCGCTGGACCACGAAATCGCCCCGCAGCGCGGACACCGGAAAGAACCTGAGCTCGCCGAGCGAGAGCGGAGCCGCGAAGCGGCGCAGGTCCTCGCACACCCGCTCGAAGACGCCCCGGTCCCAGCCGACGGCGTCCATTTTGTTCACCGCGACAAGGATGTGACGCACGCCGAGCAGGTTGGCGAGCGTCAGGTGCCGCTTGGTCTGGGGCAGTACCCCTTTCCCCGCGTCGATCAGGATCACCGCGGCGTCGGCGGTGCTCGCCGCCGTGACCATGTTGCGCGTGTACTGCTCGTGGCCGGGCGTGTCCGCGATGATGAACTTGCGCCGCGGCGTCGCGAAATAGCGGTAGGCAACGTCGATGGTGATGCCCTGCTCGCGCTCGGCCTCCAGGCCGTCGGTCAGGAGCGACAAGTCGAGGGCGTCGGCGCCGCGCTTGCGCGAAGCGCGTTCGACCGCGGCGAGCTGATCGTCGAGCACCGCGCGGCTGTCGTGCAGCAGGCGCCCGATCAGCGTGCTCTTGCCGTCGTCGACGCTGCCGGCCGTGATGAACCGCAGCACCCCGTCGTCCGCCGATGGCTCGAACGCGTCCGCGCGCTCGATTTCGCCGAGCAGCGACATTCTAGAAATATCCTTCTTTCTTGCGGCGCTCCATCGACGCGTCCGAGGTCTGGTCGTCCATGCGCGTCGCGCCGCGCTCGGTCACCGTGGTGCGCGCGGTCTCCGCGATGATCGCGGCCACGTCCGCCGCATCGGATTCGACCGGGCAGGTACAGCTGACATCGCCGACGGTGCGGAAGCGCACCTGCACATCCTCGACGCGCTCGCCTTCGGCGGCCGGCGTCAGCGGGGTCACCGGGACCAGCAGCCCCCGGCGTCGAACGACCGGACGTCGGTGCGCGTAGTAGATCGACGGCACCTCGAGCCGCTCGCACGCGATGTACTGCCAGACGTCGAGCTCGGTCCAGTTGCTGATCGGAAACACACGCATGTGCTCGCCCTTGTGCACGCGCGTGTTGAAGAGGTTCCAGAGCTCGGGCCGCTGGTTCTTCGGGTCCCACTGGCCCCATTCGTCCCGGAACGAGAAGATGCGCTCCTTGGCGCGCGCCTTCTCCTCGTCGCGGCGCGCGCCGCCGATGCAGGCGTCGAAGCCGTGCTCGGCGATCGCCTCGAGCAGCGTCACCGACTGCGCGGCGTTGCGGCTGTCGGTCGCGGAGCGTAGGCGCACGGTGCCGCGGCGGATCGAGTCCTCGACCGAGCGCACGATCAGCCGCTCGCCGAGCTCGGCCGCGCGCCGGTCGCGGAAATCGATCACCTCGGGGAAGTTGTGGCCGGTGTCGATGTGCAGCAGCGGGAAGGGGAAGCGCTCGGGCCGGAACGCCTTTTCCGCGAGGCGCAGGAGCACGATCGAGTCCTTGCCGCCCGAGAAGAAGAGCGCCGGACGCTCGCACTCGGCCGCGACCTCGCGCAGGATGAAGATCGCCTCGGACTCGAGCCAGTCGAGGTGGCCCCGCGCGCGGACGGGAGTGGGCTCGTTCCGGGCTTGCTCGAGGACCGCGCTCATGCCTGCGTCTCCGCGGGCTTGCGGGCGCGCACCAGGCGCCCGTCGGGAGCAACGTGCAGACCGCACTCGCGGACCTCGGGAGATTCCCACCACCAGCGGCCGGCGCGCACGTCCTCGCCCGGCAGCGCGGGGCGCGTGCACGGCGCGCACCCGATCGAGCGGTAGCCCTGATCGTACAGCGCGTTGTACGGGACGCCGTGCTCGCGGATGTATTCCCACACCTCGCGCTCGGTCCAGTCGACGAGGGGATTGAACTTGACGAGGCCGTGGGCCGCGTCGTGCTCCTGCAGCGCGAGCGCCGCGCGCGTCGTGCTCTGCTCGCGACGCTGTCCCGTGATCCACGAGGCCTTCCCGGCGAGCGCGCGCTTGAGCGGCTCGACCTTGCGGATCTCGCAGCAGCGCTTGCGCAGATCGATGCTGCCGTAGAAGGCGTTGAGGCCGTGGACGGTGACGTAGTGCGCCACCGCGCCGGCGTCCGGGCGCATCACGCGGATGTCGCGGCCTCTCACGTCGCATTCATAGTGCGCGCGGATCTCCTCGAGGAGCGCGAGCGTCTCCGCGTGCAGCCGGCCCGTGTCGAGCGTGAAGATCTCGATGTCGAAGCCGCGGCGCAGGATGAGGTCGGTGATGACCATGTCCTCGGCGCCGAGGCTCGAGGCGAACGCCGAAGGCGCGTGCTCCAGCGCCGCTCGCGCCAGCACGCGCTCGAGCTCGTCGGTGCGCGCCTGCAGCGTCGCGCTCATGCCTTGCCCTCCGCGAGCCGGCGGCGGAAGAGCGGCACGGGCTGTGCCACCGAGGACTGGTAGCTCTCGCTGAAGTCCGCGAACGCCGTGAGGGCCTCGTCGACGTCCTCGCCCTCGCGCAGCGCGAAGGCGTCGAAGCCGCAGCCGGCCATGTAGAACAGATGGTCGCGCGCGACCTCGCCGATCGCGCGCAGCTCACCGCGGTAGCCGTAGCGCTCGCGCAGCAGCCGCGCGATCGAGTAGCCGCGCCCGTCCTGGTACTTCGGGAAGTTCACGGCGATCACCTCGAAGCGGCCGACGTCGGCGACGAGCGCCTCTGGGCCCTCGTGGCTGTCCAACCAGACGCCGAGCCGCCCGGGGAAGGCGAGCAGATCGTCGCGCCGCTCGAGCCACAGCGCGAGCGGGACGATGACGTCTCCCTGCCGCGGGACCGCGGGCAGCGAGCCGTCCGCCGCGCGCTCAAGCCGACGCCAGCTGTCTGCGACGACGCGCTTCTGTTTTATCAGTGCTGCCATAGACCTTTTCCTTGAACGGGGCGACGCCGATGCGGTGCACGACGTCGATGAAGCGCTCGGCCTCGCTGTCGCGGCGCTCGAGGTAGCAGGCGATCAGCTGTTCCACCACGTCGGGCACCTCGGCGCGCGCGAACGACGGTCCGATGACCTTGCCGAGCGAGGCGCCTACTCCGGGGCGCACCTCGCCCTGGTTGCCGCCGACCTCGATCTGGTACCACTCCTCGCCGTCCTTGTCGACGCCGAGCACGCCGATGTGGCCGATGTGGTGGTGGCCGCAGGCGTTCATGCAGCCCGAGATGTTGAGGTCGATGTCGCCGATGTCGTGCAGATAGTCGAGGTCGTCGAAGCGGCGCTGGATCGCCTCGGCGACCGGGATCGACTTCGCGTTGGCGAGGGAGCAGAGGTCCCCGCCGGGGCAGCAGATGATGTTGGTGAGCAGTCCGACGTTGGGCGTCGCGAACCCGAGCGCGCGCACTTCCTGCCACAGCGCGTGCAGGTCGCGCAGGCGCACGTCGGCGAAGATCAGGTTCTGCTCGTGCGAGACGCGCAGCTCGCCGGCCGAGTAGCGGTCGGCGAGGTCGGCGATCGCGTCCATCTGGTCGGAGGTGACGTCGCCGGTCGGCACGCCGGTCTTCTTGAGCGAGAGCGTCACCGCGGCGTAGCCCGGCACCTTGTGCGCGTGCACGTTGCGCGCATGCCAGCTGGCGAAGGCGCGCTCGCCGGCGAGGGCGGCCTCCAGCGCGGGATCGCGCCCGGGAAGCTTGTCATAGCTCGTGCGCGTGAAGCGCGACTCGATCCGCTCGACCTCCTCGCGCAGCAGCGTCGACGGCCCGTCCTTGAGGTGCGTCCACTCGGCTTCGACCTCGTTGCGCAGCCATTCGATGCCGCGCTCCTTCACGACGATCTTGATGCGCGCCTTGTGGATGTTGTCGCGGCGGCCGTAGCGGTTGTAGACCCGCATGATCGCCTCGAGGTAGCTGAGCAGGTGCTGCCACGGCAGGAACTCGCGGATCACCGAGCCGATCATCGGCGTGCGGCCGAGGCCGCCGCCGACGAGCACCCGGAACCCGACGGCACCGTCGTCGGCGCGCACGGCGTGCAGGCCGACGTCGTGGAACGCGACCGCGGCGCGGTCGGCCTTCGCGCCGTTCACGGCGATCTTGAACTTGCGCGGCAGGAAGTTGAACTCGGGGTGCAGCGCGCCCCACTGACGCACGATCTCGCACCACACGAAGGGATCGACGATCTCGTCGGGCGCGACGCCCGCGAAATGGTCGGTCGTGATGTTGCGCAGGTCGTTGCCGCAGGCCTGGATGCAGTGCATCTGCACGCTCGCCAGCTCGGCGAGGATGTCGGGCACGTTCTCGAGCTTGGGCCAGTTGAGCTGCAGGTTCTGGCGCGTGCTGAAGTGTCCGTAGCCCCTGTCGTACGTACGGGTGATGTGCGCGAGCTTGCGCAGCTGGCGCGTCGACAGCAGCCCGTAGGGAATGGAGATGCGCAGCATGTGCGCATGGCGCTGCATGTAGAGGCCGTTGCGCAGCCGCAGCGCGCGGAAGTCGTCCTCCGAGAGCTTGCCGTCGAGGAAGCGCCGCACTTGCCCGCGGAACTGGCGCACGCGCTCGTCGACGATGCGCTGGTCGATTTCGTCGTAGATATACATGGGTCAGAACACCAGTTTTCCGCCGATCAGGACCAGCATCGTCGCAAGCGCGCCGCGCAGAAATCGCTCGGGCATCGCCTGGCCGAGCCGACTCCCGAGCCAGATGCCGGGAAGCGAGCCCACGAGCAGGGTGCCGAGCAGCGGCCAGTCGACGACGCCCGCGGCCGCATGCCCGAGGCCCGCGACCAGCGTGAGCGGTACCGCGTGCGCGATGTCGGTTCCCACGATGCGCGCCGCGGCGAGCCCGGGATAGAGGAAGAACAGTGCCGTCACCCCGAGGGCACCGGCGCCGACCGAAGACACGCTCACGAGCATGCCGAGCACGGCACCGAACACGACCGTGCGCTTCACGGTCGCCCGCTCGTCGAGGATCGAGGTGCCACGGCGCGCCGCCCAGCGGCGCAGCGGCTCGCGGAACAACAGCGCGCATGCGGTGAGAAGCAGAGCCACGCCCAGTCCGATGCTCACCACGTGAGAGAGCGCCTTCTGATCGGAGACGAAGAAATGCAGCCAGACGAGGGTCAGCACGGCGGCCGGAACGCTGCCCGCGGCGAGCCGCGCGACGATGGTCCAGTCGACGCCGCCGCGGCGGGCGTGGGTCCAGGCGCCGCCCGTCTTGGTGATCGCGGCGAAGAGCAGGTCGGTGCCGACCGCGGTCACCGGCGAGACGCCGAACAGCAGCACGAGCAGCGGCGTCATCAGCGAGCCGCCGCCCGCGCCGGTGATCCCGACGATGACGCCGACCGCGAAACCGGAAATTACATACAGGAAGTCCACGCGTTTCTCCGAGCGAGGGACGATCGTAGCGCCCGGCCCTAATAGCTCAAAAGACTTTCATGTTAGAATTTAATAACTTCATGGCATAAACATAACCGTATGAATTTCCAGCAGTTGCGCTACGTCCGGGAGACCGTGCGCCAGGGACTGAATCTCACCGAGGCCGCGAACAGACTGTTCACCTCGCAGCCGGGCGTGTCGAAGCAGATCCGGGAGCTCGAGAAGGAGCTCGGCGTCGAGATCTTCGTGCGCCGGGGCAAGCGCCTGGTGGCGCTGACCGAGCCGGGACGCATGGTGGTGAGGATCATCGAGGACTTGCTGCAGCAGGCCGACAACCTGAAGGGCGCGGCGCGCGAGTTCCAGGACCAGGCGAGCGGGACGCTGGCGGTCGCGACCACTCACACCCAGGCGCGCTACTCGCTGCCGACGGTCGTGCGCCAGTTCAAGCGACGCTATCCGAAGGTGCACCTCACGCTGAAGCAGGGGAATCCGCCGCAGCTCGCCGAGATGGTGCTCGCGGGCGAGGCCGACGTCGCAATCGCCACGGAAGCCCTGGACCATTACCCGAAGCTGCTCGCGCTACCCGGCTTCCAGTGGAACCACTGCGTGGTCGTGACGGCGAAGCATCCGCTCGCCAAGGCCTCGCGCGTGACGCTCGAGGACATCGCGCGCTATCCGGTGATCACCTACGATCCCGCGTTCGCCGGCCGAACGCACATCGACGAGGCGTTCGCAGCGCGCGGGCTGCATCCCGATATCGTGCTGTCCGCGATCGACGCGGACGTGATCAAGACCTACGTCGAGCTCGACCTGGGCATTGGCATCGTCGCCGCCATGGCGTTCGACCCGAAGCGCGACCGCGGGCTGCGCGCGCTCGACGCGTCGCACCTGTTCAAGAGCAATACGACGCGCATCGCGATCCGGCGCGGCGCCTACCTGCGCGGCTACGCCTATGCGTTCATCGAGCTGTTCTCACCCCAGCTCTCACGCGAGGTGATCGACGCCGCGCTCGCCGGCAAGGGCGAGATGTACGAGCTGTAGGGGGCGCCGGGCGCCGCTCAGTCTCCCGTGGGCGCGATGCGGAACTCGACCACCGAGCCCATCATCGCGAAGGCGTCGGCGAGGCGCCGCGTGTTCTCGCGCACCGGCGAGTGGATGACCATGTCGTACTGGAACACCCTGCCGTCCCCGGACAGGCTGTAGTTCATATTGGCGACGATGAAGCCCTGGCGCTGGACGATCGAGCGCAGCTCCTCCTCGGGAAGCCGCGCATCGCGCAGGAAGCCCACGCACAGCTTGGCGTAGAACTCGATCGGCATCTTGCGCTCGATCCAGCGGAACACCGACAGCACGCCCAGCGTCAGCACGGTCGCGATGCCGGCGGCGAAGTAGAAGCCGATGCCGACCAGCACGCCGATGCCTGCCGTGACCCAGATCGACGCCGCGGTGGTCAGTCCGCGGACCGCCATGCCTTCCTTGATGATCACGCCGGCGCCCAGGAAGCCGATGCCGGTCATGATCCCCTGAGCCATGCGCGTCGGGTCGATCGGAGCGGTGCCTTCGAGAGCTGCGAGGCCGGCGAATTTGGTGTAGTTCACGGTCATGAGCATCAGCAGCCCGGAGGCGAGGCAGACGAGCGCGTGCGTCCGGAATCCGGCGGGACGGCCATGGTGGCTGCGCTCGAGTCCGATGATCCCGCCCGCCGCGAGGGCAGCGACCAGGTTGACCGTGATGAAGACGTATTCGCTTTCCATCAGGCCGTTCATTGTTCTTCTCTCCCCGGGTGCCGCGCTGCCGAGACGACATGGCGCGGTGCCGCCGATAGCATAGCGCGCCCGCGCTCGTCCTCCAACCGACGTGTCGGCGTCTACGTGCGCAATGCCTGCTCGCGGCGGTCGAGGACATCCTTGAGCGCGTGGAACAGGTCGACCGACGCGTCGATCTCCTCCTTGTTGATCGAGACGCTCTCGGTGTTCACGCCCAGGGGCAGCTCGTGGACGTAGTCCTGCTCGAGGATCTGCCGCAGGTTCTCGCGGCAGATCTCGATCGACTTCGCGAGCGGCGTCGGCGCCGCGAGAATCTCGCGCTCGGTCTCCTCGGGGATGGCGATGCCGAGCCACTTCATGAAGTCCATGGTCTTCGGGCGCCCGCAGGGAGCGAAGGTCAGCACGATACGGCAGGGCGCGCGCCCGAGCTTGCGGCACAGCGCGGCGTAGCCGGCGAGCATGCGGATGGTGGCGGCGGGCTGGTAGACCGTCTGCGAGACGAAGAAGCGGCAGCCGACATCGGCCTTGTCGTGCAGCCGCCGGCTCTCGTCGCGCCCGACGCCGTGCCGCTCGGCGATCGCCACGCCGCCCAGGACGAAGCGCGCGTCGTGACCCGCCGCGATCGAGTAGGCCTGCGTGAGCGTCATGGCATACGGGATCTTCTGCGAGCTCGGCCGGCCCACGAGCGTGAGCAGCTCGACGCCGTAATCGCGGCGCGCGTCGCCGAGCCACTGACGCCAGTCCGCGTGCGTCATGCGGCCGATGCACTTGTAGCACACGGCGGAGCGCCCGGTGAGCTCGGTGAGCAGCTTCGCGTAGCCGCGCGAATCCACGGTCGGCGCGAACGGGAACGGGCGCGGCAAGGGGGTGCGCGCGCTCTCGTCCTGGAGATCGTAGACGACGAACCCGTCGAGCGGCAGCGGCCGCACGCGCTCGGCCAGCTTTTCCGCGGCGCCGCGGATCAGCTCGTCCGGCGAGCCCGAGCGCGGCGGGGTCGTGCCGTACAACAGCACGAAGCCGTCGCGCGCGAGCAGCTTCGAAACGAGGCTCACAGCCTCAGTAGCGGTAGTGGTCCGCCTTGTACGGGCCTTCCCGGTTCACCCCGATGTAGCGCGCCTGCGCATCGCTCAGCTCGGTCAGCATCGCGCCGAGCTTCTTCAGCTGCAGGCGCGCGACCTTCTCGTCGAGGTGCTTGGGAAGCACGTAGACGCCGACCGGGTACTTGCTCGACTTCTTCTGCGACTCGGTCCAGAGCTCGATCTGCGCGATCGTCTGGTTGGCGAACGACGAGCTCATCACGTAGCTCGGGTGGCCGGTGGCGCAGCCGAGGTTCACCAGGCGCCCTTCGGCGAGCAGGATGATCCGCTTGCCGTCGGGAAAGATGACGTGGTCGACCTGCGGCTTGATGTTCTCCCATTTGTGCTGCTTCAGGCCGGCGACGTCGATCTCGTTGTCGAAGTGGCCGATGTTGCACACGATCGCCTGGTTCTTCATGCGCTTCATGTGCTCGTGCGTGATGACGTGGAAGTTGCCCGTGGCGGTAACGAAGATGTCGGCCTTATCGCAGGCGTAGTCCATGGTCACGACGCGGTAGCCTTCCATCGACGCCTGCAGCGCGCAGATCGGGTCGATCTCGGTCACCCAGACCTGCGCGGACAGCGCGCGCAGCGCCTGCGCCGAGCCCTTGCCGACGTCGCCGTAGCCGGCGACGACGGCGACCTTGCCCGCGATCATCACGTCGGTCGCGCGCTTGATGCCGTCGACCAGCGACTCGCGGCAGCCGTAGAGGTTGTCGAACTTCGACTTCGTCACCGAGTCGTTGACGTTGATCGCCGGGAACTCGAGCGCGCCTTCCTTCGCCATGCGGTACAGTCGCTTGACGCCGGTCGTGGTCTCCTCGGTCACGCCGCGGATATGCGCGATGCGCGTCGAGTACCACTTCGGGTCCTTGGCGAGGCGCGTCTTGATCGCGGCGAAGAGCGCCGTTTCCTCCTCGCTCGAGGGGTGCGCGATCACCGAGGCGTCGGACTCCGCCTGGGTTCCGAGGTGCAGCAGCAGGGTCGCGTCGCCGCCGTCGTCGAGGATCATGTTGGCGTAGGCCTGCTCGCTCTTCCCGGGCCATTCGAAAATGCGGTGCGTGAACTCCCAGTACTCCTCGAGCGATTCGCCCTTGTAGGCGAATACCGGCGTTCCCGACTTCGCGATCGCCGCCGCGGCGTGATCCTGCGTCGAATAAATATTGCAGGAAGCCCAGCGCACGTCGGCCCCGAGCGCCTTCAGCGTCTCAATGAGAACGGCAGTTTGAATCGTCATGTGCAGCGAGCCCGCGATACGCGCGCCGCGCAGCGGCTGCGTGGCCGCATATTCTTCCCGGATCGCCATCAGACCGGGCATCTCGGTCTCGGCGATGGCGATCTCCTTCCGCCCCCAGTCGGCGAGCGACAGATCGGCGACGCGGTAGTCGGTGGATTTTCCGGATTGCAGTACGGCGCTCATCACGCCCTCCTTTCTACAGAGTTCGTGAGCGCCGTTGCGGTGTTGAATCCTCGAGCCTGGCGGCCGGCGCGGGTCCCGGCTCGTTGCAACGCTCCTCGAGGAAGGCAGATTCTACCGCACCGGCGACGGGCGTCGCCAGCCGCGGAAAAAACAAAGCCCGGGTCGCGCCCGGGCTTCCTCGGTGTCGCGGAACCGCTACAGCGCCATCGCGGCCTTGCGCACGCCCGCGTCGGCGGCGAGCGCCTGCGCCTTGTCGGTGTTCTCCCAGGTGAACTCGGGCTCCTCGCGCCCGAAGTGACCGTACGCCGCGGTCTTCTCGTAGATCGGGCGCAGGAGGTCGAGCATCTGGATGATGCCTTTCGGCCGCAGGTCGAAGTGCTTCTGCACCAGCTCGGCGATCTTGTCGTCGGAGATCTTGCCGGTCCCGTACGTGGTCACCATGACCGAGGTCGGCTTCGCGACCCCGATCGCGTACGACACCTGCACCAGGCAGCGCGAGGCGATGCCCGAGGCAACCACGTTCTTGGCGACGTAGCGCGCCGCGTACGCGGCCGAGCGATCGACCTTCGAGGGATCCTTGCCCGAAAAGGCGCCGCCGCCGTGCGGCGCCGAGCCGCCGTAGGTGTCGACGATGATCTTGCGCCCGGTCACGCCGCAGTCGCCCTTCGGCCCGCCGATCTCGAAGCTGCCGGTCGGATTGACGAGGAATTTGATCGGGCCCTTCACGAGGTTCTTCGGCAACACGGGCTTGATCACCTGCTCGACCACCGCTTCCTCGATCTGCTTGTGCGCCATTCCGGGCTTGTGTTGCGTGGAGAGCACCACCGTCTCGATCGATTCGGGCTTGTCGTCGACGTAGCGCAGCGTGACCTGAGACTTCGCGTCGGGACGCAACCAGCCGAGGCGCCCGTCGCGGCGCAGCTCGGCCTGGCGCTCGACCAGGCGGTGCGCGAGGTAGATCGGCATCGGCATCAGCTGCGGAGTCTCGTCGCAGGCGTAGCCGAACATGAGGCCCTGGTCGCCCGCGCCCTGCTCGAGATCCAGGCCCTTGCCTTCGTCGACGCCCTGCGCGATGTCCTGCGACTGCTCGCCGTAGGCGACCATCACTGTGCAGGTCGAGGCATCGAAGCCGATCGACGGATCGGTGTATCCGATGCGCTTGATCGTCCTGCGCGCCACGGCGCCGAAATCGACGCGCGCGCCGGTCGTGATTTCTCCCGCGAGCACGACGAGGTTGTCCTTCACCAGCGTCTCGGCGGCGACGCGCGAGCGCTTGTCCTGGGCTAGAATGGCGTCGAGGACGGCGTCCGAAATCTGGTCGGCGACCTTGTCCGGATGACCCTCGGAGACGGATTCGGACGTGAAGAGAAAGCTGCTCATGTTCGGGCGGCGTCGTAGGTAAGAAGAAGAGGGCGCAGTGTAGCACGCGAATTTCGCCCACCCAATCGGCCTACATCCCACTCCATCAGAACCACAAATGTCGTCGTTGCTGCGGCTCGCGGCCCACTGCCCACTGCGGCTGCTGCACGCATTGGGCGCGCTCGCCGGCTGGGCGGTCTACCTCGGCTCGCCGCGCTACCGGCGATATATCGGGGAGAATCTTCGCCGCGCCGGCTTCGGCGCGCCCGCCGTGTGCCGGGCCGCGGTCGCCGAGAGCGGCAAGGCGGTGCTCGAGCTTCCGGCGGTGTGGCTGCGTCCGCTCGACGCGGTCGCGCGCCTGGTGGTCGACGAGCACGGCTGGCATCACATCGAAGCCGCCCGTCGCTCGGGCAAGGGCCTCATCCTGCTCACGCCGCACCTGGGCTGCTGGGAGATCGCGGGCCAGTACATCGCGAGCCGGATCCCGCTCACGGTCATGTACAGCCCGCCCAAGCTCAGGGCCCTCGAGCCCTATATGGTCGCCGGCCGCCGCCGCCAGAACCTGAAGAGCGTGCCCGCCGATCTGAGCGGCGTGCGCGCGATGCTGAAAGCGCTCAAGCGCGGCGAGGCGATCGGCATGCTGCCGGACCAGGTGCCCGGCGTCGGCGAGGGCGAGTGGGTGGACTTCTTCGGCCGCCCGGCCTACACCATGGTGCTCGTGTCGCGTCTCGCCGAGCAGACGGGCGCGCCCGTGCTGACCGTCTTCGCCGAGCGGCTGCCGGGCGGACGCGGTTATCGCTTCGTGGTCGAGCCGTTGCTGGAGGCGCGGCCGCCGGAGTCGCCGGTACGCGCGCTCAACCGCTCGCTCGAGCAGCTCATCCGCCGGCGGCCCGAGCAGTATCTGTGGTCGTACAACCGCTACAAGGTGCCCGCGGGCGCTGCCGGGCCCGGAGACGAGGCGGGCGCGCCATGATGCGGCTCGCATTGGCGTTCATGTGGCTGCTGCACCTGCTGCCGCTCGGCCTGCTCGCGCGCATCGGCGAGGGCGTCGGCAGGCTGCTCTTCCCGCTCGCGCGCGAGCGCCGGCGCGTGTGCCTGGTCAACCTCGAGCGCTG
>DATDMW010000208.1:0-3212 GCA_036518595.1 Burkholderiales bacterium | reverse complement strand
GACTTCTGCCGAGCTGCTGCCGGACGTGCTCCTCGTGCCGATGCTGGCCTTCGACCGTTCAGGCTTCCGGCTCGGCTATGGCGGCGGTTTCTACGACCGGCTGCTGCCCATCGTGCCGCAGACCGCCGCGCGCGTCGCGGGAGCCTTCGAGATGCAGGTCGTCGAGCGCGTGCCGACGGCGCCCCACGACGTCGCCGTCGACATGATCGTCACCGAGCGGCGAACGCTGAATTGCAGCGCATGAGGGCGAGAGCCCCAAGCGCGAGGCGAGCACCTTGACGTCGGCGCGCACCGCGGCGATCGCGCTCGCGGCAACGCTGGCCATCCAGATCTACACCGCGTTCGCGGCGGCTGCGGCCGCGGTGCTCGCGCCGGAGATCGCGCTCGCCTTCGACGTCGAGGCGCGCTGGATCGGCGCATTCATCGGCCTGGTCTACGCGGGCGGCATGATCGCGAGCCTCGCATCCGGCGGCTTCATCGAGCGCCTCGGCTCGATCCGCGTCTCGCAAGCGTGCGTCGTGCTGTGCGCGCTCGGCGTCGCCGGCATCGCATTCGCGCCGGCGCACGCGATCGCGCTGGTCGCGGCGTTCGGCATCGTCATCGGCCTGGGCTACGGGCCGATCACGCCCGCGTCGTCACAGCTTCTGCAGCGCACCGCGCCGCCCGCGCGAATGGCGCTCACGTTCTCGATCAAGCAGACGGGCGTGCCCGCGGGTGCGGCGCTGGCGGGCGCGCTGCTGCCGGCACTCGCGCTCGCGACCGGATGGCGCGGCGCGTTCGCGATCGCGGCACTCGCCGGACTCGCGATCGTCGCGGTCGCGCAGCCGATCCGGGCCGGCCTCGACGCCGACCGCAATCCGAAGGGCCGCGTCAGCGTCGCCGGCGTCTTCGCGCCGCTTCGCCTGCTGCGCCATTCGCGGGCGCTCCGCGATCTCGCGTTCGTCGCGTTCGCCTACTCGGCGACGCAAGTGTGCCTGACGAGCTTCCTCGTCGTCTACCTGACCGAGACGCTCGGCTACTCGCTGGTCGCGGCCGGCCTCGCGCTCACGATCGCGACGATCGGGGGCGTCGCGGGGCGCGTTGCGTGGGGCTACGTCGCCGACCGCTGGCTCGCGCCGCGGCGCGTGCTGGCAACGATCGGATTCTGCGCCGGCGCGTGCGGCGTGCTGATGGCGAGCGCGACGACGGCGTGGTCGCCGCTCGCGATCGGCGTGCTCGCCGCACTGTTCGGCGCGACGGCTATCGGCTGGAACGGCGTCCAGCTTTCCGAGGTCGCACGTCTTGCGCCGCCGGGAAGCGCGGGCAAGGTGACGGGCGCGACCGGGTTCGTGACGTTCGCGGGCGTCGTCGTGGGGCCGCCGTCGTTCGCGCTGCTGTCGAGCGCGACCGGCAGCTACCGGATCGGCTTCGCCGCGTTCGCCGCCGCCAGCGTCTGCGCGGCCGTTGCCCTGCTGGCGAGGCGCATACAATGACCGTCGGAACGAGCAAACGGAGTCGACCATGGACCGCATCCCCGACATCGATCCGCAGGAAACCCGCGAGTGGCTCGAGGCGCTCGACGGCGTGCTGGCGACGCAGGGGCCCGACCGCGCGCATTTCCTGATCGAGCAGCTGATCGACAAGGCGCGCCGCTCCGGCGCCTATCTCCCCTTCTCCGCGAACACGGCGTACATCAACACGATTTCGCCCGAGCGCCAGGCGCGCATCCCGGGCGACCAGAACATCGAGCACCGGATCCGCTCGTACACGCGCTGGAACGCGATGGCGATGGTGGTGCGCGCAAACAAGCACACGAACGTCGGCGGCCACATCGCGAGCTATGCGTCGGCCGCGACGCTCTACGACGTCGGCTTCAACCACTTCTGGCATGGAATGTCCGACAAGCACGCCGGCGACCTCGTGTTCTTCCAGGGACACTCGTCGCCCGGCGTCTACTCGCGGGCGTTCCTGCTCGGGCGGCTCACCGAGAGCCAGCTCGATAACTTCCGTCAGGAGGTCGACGGCAAGGGCATCGCGTCGTATCCGCATCCGTGGCTGATGCCCGACTTCTGGCAATTCCCCACGGTGTCGATGGGCCTCGGGCCGCTGATGGCGATCTACCAGGCGCGCTTCATGAAGTACATGCACGACCGCGGGCTCGCGAACACCGAGGGGCGCAAGGTCTGGTGTTTCTGCGGCGACGGCGAGATGGACGAGCCCGAGTCGATGGGCGCGATCGGCATGGCGTCGCGGGAGAACCTCGACAATCTGATCTTCGTCATCAACTGCAACCTGCAGCGGCTCGACGGGCCGGTGCGCGGCAATGGCAAGATCATCCAGGAGCTCGAGAGCGAATTCCGCGGCGCGGGATGGAACGTGATCAAGCTCGTCTGGGGCTCGCGCTGGGACGCGCTGCTCACGCGCGACCGCAAGGGCATCCTGATGCGGCGGATGATGGAAGCCGTCGACGGCGAGTACCAGACGTTCAAAGCGAAGGACGGCGCCTACGTCCGCGAGTACTTCTTCAACAGCCCCGAGCTGAAGGAGCTGGTCGCCGACTATTCGGACAAGGACATCTGGGACCTGAACCGCGGCGGCCACGATCCGCACAAGGTCTACGGCGCCTATCACGCGGCCGTCAACCACGTCGGGCAGCCGACGGTGATCCTCGCGAAGACGATCAAGGGCTACGGCATGGGGATCGGCTTCGGCGAGGCGCAGAACGTCACGCACCAGCAGAAGAAGATGAACGTCGAGGCGATCCGGCGCTTCCGCGATCGCTTCGCGATTCCGGTATCCGACGAGAAGCTCGAGGAAGTGCCGTACGTCAAGTTCGCGGAAGGCTCTCCCGAGCTCGAGTACATGCGCGCACGACGGATGGAGCTCGGAGGCTACCTGCCCGCGCGAAGGCGGAAGGCGGAGCCGCTGGTCATTCCTCCGCTCAGCGCGTTCGAGCGGTTCCTGAAGAGCACCGACGAGCGCGAGATCTCGTCGACGATGGCGTTCGTGCAGATCCTGCAGATGCTTCTGCGCGACAAGAATCTCGCGAAGCACATCGTCCCGATCGTCCCTGACGAGTCGCGGACGTTCGGGATGGAAGGGCTCTTCCGCCAGCTTGCGATCTGGAACCAGCTCGGGCAGCTCTACACGCCCGAGGACAAGGACCAGCTCATGTTCTACAAGGAGGACAAGCACGGCCAGATCCTCCAGGAGGGCATCAACGAGGCGGGCGC
>DATDMW010000207.1:0-16711 GCA_036518595.1 Burkholderiales bacterium | reverse complement strand
GGCACGCCCAGCGCGCGCATGCGGCCGTCCTTCACGTACGGCTGCACGATCGACACTGCGCCGAAGTGCGCCTGCACGCGTCCGGACATGATGTCGATCGCGGCCTGCGTCGCGCCCTTGTACGGGATGTGCACGAGATCGAGGCCGGTGGCCGCCTTGAATGCCTCCATCGCGACGTGCTGCGGGCTGCCGTTGCCGCCGGAGGAATAGTCGATCTTCCCCGGCCGGGCCTTCGCGTAGTCGATGAACTCGCGCACCGTCTTCGCCGGCACGTCGTTGTTGACCACCATGACCCAGGTGATCGCCGCCACCACGCCGACCGGTTCGAAGTCTTTCGTCGGGTCGTAGCCGACGTGCCGGATGTTCGGAATCATGGTGAGGATCGAATCGTTCAGCACGCCGACGGTGTAGCCGTCGGGCGCGGCGCGCTTCACGCGCTCGGCTCCGATGGAGCCCGCAGCGCCGGGCTGGTTCTCGATCACGATCTGCTGGCCGAGGTTCTCGCTCATGCGCTGGGCGACGATGCGGATCATGACGTCGACGGCGCTGCCCGCCTGCAGCGGCATCACGACGAGCACCGGCTTCGCCGGGTAGCCCTGCGCGGAGCACGGAAACGAGACCGCGGCGAGCGCCGCGGCGGCGAGCGAGATCACGAGCCTGGCGGTGTGCTTCATTTTGCGTCCTCCTCTCGAGCGACGCGAGAGAATAGCACCGACGCGCCGGCTCAGGCGGCGGCGCGCTCCGCGTCCGGCGCCTCGACCGCGGGCAGGTTGACCGTGAAGCGGGAGCCCGAGCCCGGTCCGGCGCTCTCGGCGACCACCGTGCCGCCGTGCATCTCGACGACGCGCTTCACGACCGCGAGGCCGACGCCGATGCCGCCGCCCGAGCGCGAAAGCCCCTGGTCGGCCTGCGCGAAAAGGTCGAACACGCGCTCGAGGTCGGCGGGCGCGATGCCGATGCCCTCGTCCTGGACGACGATACGCGCAGTGCCACCCTCCCCGCCGACATGGACCGTGATCGCCTTGTGCGCGGGCGTGTACTTCGCCGCGTTGTCGAGCAGGTTGGACACGACCTGCTCGAGCCGGCGCCGGTCGGCCTTGACCCACACCGGCGCGGCCGAAAGGCGGACGTCGTGGTTCCCCAGCCGGTGCCGCCAGCCTTCGACCAGGCGCGACACGAGCTCGGCGACGTCGAGCGGCTCCAGCTCGAGCTTCGCCTTGCCCATGGCGATGCCGCTCACGTCGATCAGCTCGTCCACCAGCTTCTTCATGTGCTGCGTCTGGCGCTCGATGACGCGCTGCGCCGTCGCCAGCATCTCGCGGTCGGTCCCGGCGCTCTTGAGCAGATAAGCGGAGTTCGCGATCGCGGCGAGCGGGTTGCGCAGCTCGTGGGAAAGCATCGCCAGAAATTCCTGCTTGGCACGGTCGGCCGAGCGCAGCGCGTCGCGTTCGCGCACGAGCAGCTCGCCGCGCTCGCGGATCGCGTGCGACGCCCCGTCGAGGGCCCAGGCGAGCTGCTGCAGCTCCTTGACCGCGGTACGCGTCCGGACCCGCGCAGCCGCGGTACCAAGCGCCGGCGCCGCCGACGCGAGCGCCTCGATCGGCCCGGCGATCCGTCGGGCGAGCCAGAGCGCGATGCCGATCGCGATCGCGAGAAAAACGATCACGCCGGCCGCCATCATCCAGGCGGCGTGCACGGCGCCGCCGAGCACGGCCGACGCGGGAATCGCGAGTCCGACGCTCCACCCCGAGAAATCCGAGCTGCCGTACGCCGTGTACGTGTCGATGCCCTCGACGGTCGTGCCGCGATAGAACCCTTCGCGCTGCGAGCGCTGCCGCGCGAGGTATTGCGCGCTCGCCGGGCTGCCGATGGGCTGTGGCGGGACGCGGGCGACGAATTTGCCGCTCGCGTCGACCAGCCCGCTGACCCACCCGGACGGCAGCTGCTGGCTCACGATCAGCCGCTGGAACACATCCGGATCGACGATGGCAGTGAGCACGTAGACGAGCGCGCCTTTGCGCAGGATGGGAACCCGGACCGGAATACCCGGGAGCCTCACGATGGCGCCGGGCGCCGCGACGTTCCCGACCACGGGCGCGAGCGTGTCCGCGACCCGGGCGAGCGTGTCGGGCTGCACGGGCGTCGCGCGCAGCCGGCTGCCCCAGGGCGCGCGGGCGTTCACGAGCTGGCGGCCTCCCGGCGCGGTGAGCACGACGTTCAGCCAGTCGGTCTGGGTTCTCAGCACCGCGGAGGCGTCGTCGTGGAACGCGCGCAGGTCGTCGACCGCGAGGCCGCGCGACGCGGCGAGCGCGTGCAGCGACGTGATCTGTCCTTTCAGCTCGGCGTCGACCGCGCTCAGGAACGCCCGGTTGCGATCGTTCATCGCCTGGACGAAGTTGTCGCGCTCGTAGCGCACGAGGAAGACGGTCACGAGTGCCGCGAACAGCACGAGCGGCACGACGGTGGCGACGACGAGGGTGACGAGGCTGGAACGCAGGCGCACGTGGCCGATTGTAGCCGAGCGCACGGCCTTATACTTCGGCGATGGACAAGCCCGAGCCGCTCTTCCCCGCCATCGCCGCCTGCCCGAGCTGCGGCAAGCGCACGCGCCTGAAATGGCAGGAGCTCAAACCACCCGCGCGAGGTGTCGAGCGTGTCGGCATTCTGAACTGCCCTTCGTGCGGCGGATCGTTCCTGCGCACCGTCGGGACCGCCGACGGCATCGCCGCGCTCGCGCAGGCGCTGCGCGAGGAGCACGTGCGCCATCACCAGCACGACCACGGCGAGCCCAGGATCCTCGGACGCACCGAGCGCTGGGCGTACATCGAGGTGCCGCACCACTAGGCGGCGCATCGCCGCGAGCTAGAGCACGACGCGCGTCCCCAGCTCGACGACCCGCTCGGGCATGAGCTTGAAGTACTCTGCGGTCGCCGGGCTGTTGCGCTGCATCCAGCGGAACAGCTCGCGCCGCCACGTGAACAGTCCCGGTTTCGCCGCGCGCGCGAGCGCGGTCCTCCCGAGGAAGAAGGTGGTATCCATCGGGTCGAATCGCAGCCCGTGCCGCGCGAGCAGCTTCAGCCCCTTCGGGACGTCGGGCTCCTCCATGAAGCCGAAGTGCAGCTTCACCTGGTACGCTCGCCCGATCTCCAGCACGCTCACCTCGGTGCGCTCGCGGTCCGCGACGCGCGGCTCGTCGGAATCGACGAGCGTCAGGAGGACGATGCGCTCGTGGAGCACCTTGTTGTGCTTCAGATTGTGCAGCAGCACCCCGGGCAGCGCGTCGGGGTCCGGCGAAAGATAGACGGCGGTGCCCGGGACGCGCGGGATCTCGGGGCCCGCGAGCCTCGCGAGCTCCGCGAGCGGCAGGCGCCGGCGCGACTCGTGCGCGGCGAGCACGGTCTCGGCGCGCTTCCAGGTCGTGAGCGCGACGAAGATCGCGAGCCCGCACGCGAGCGGGAACCAGCCGCCGTCGGCGAACTTCAGCGTGTTGGCGGCGAAGAACATCAGCTCCACGAGCCCGATCGCCGCGAGCAGCGCGAGGAATGGAACGCGGAGCCGCCCGCGCGCGAACCAGGCGACGACGCCGACCAGCATCGTCGTGAGGAGCATCGTGCCCGACACGGCGATGCCGTAGGCGGCGGCGAGCGCCGTCGACGACTTGAACTCGAGCACGAGCAGCACCACCAGCACGAGCATGACCCAGTTCAGCTGCGGCACGTAGATCTGCCCGGGCTGGCTCTCGGAGGTGTGGCGGGTCGGCACGCGCGGCAGATAGCCGAGGCGCGTCGCCTGCTGGGTGACGGAGAACGCGCCCGCGATCGTCGCCTGCGATGCGATCACGGTCGCGGCGGTCGCGAGCAGCACGAGCGGCAGCGTCCACTCCTGGGGCGCGAGCAGGTAGAAGGGGTTCTTCATCGCCGCGGGATCGCGCAGCGCGAGCGCGCCCTGGCCGAAGTAATTGATCATCAGCGCGGGGAACACGAGGCCGAACCACGCCAGCCGGATCGGCGCGCGGCCGAAGTGTCCCATGTCGGCGTAGAGCGCCTCGGCGCCGGTGATCGCGAGGAACACCGCGCCCATCACCAGGAACGTGAGACCGGGGAACTGCCACGCGAACCGCAGCGCGTGACGAGGATCGAGCGCCCCGATGACCGACGGCGTCTGGGCGATCGAGTGCGCGCCGAGGCCCGCGATCACGAGGAACCAGACCACGATGACCGGCCCGAAGAGCTTGCCGACCGATCCCGTGCCGCGGCTCTGGATCGCGAACAGCCCGACCAGGATCGCGATCGTGATCGGCACGATCCAGTGCTCGAAGGCGGGCGTCGCGACCGACATGCCTTCGACCGCCGACACGACCGAGATCGCCGGCGTGATGATCGCGTCCCCGTAGAAGAGCGACGCGCCGAAGATCCCGACTATCGCCACCGCGGCCGCCACGCGGGGACGATCGCGGGTCACGCGCGTCGCGCGCGCGAGCAGCGCCAGGATGCCACCCTCGCCGCCGTTGTCGAAGCGCAGCACGAAGCCGACGTACTTGAGGGACACGATGAGCGCGATCGACCAGAACATCATCGACAGCACGGCGAGCACGTTGGCCTCGGCCAGAGCGAGCGGATGCGCTCCGGCGAAGGCTTCCTTGAACGCGTACAGCGGGCTGGTGCCGATGTCGCCGTACACGACGCCGAGCGCGGCGAGCGCGAGCGCGCGCAGGGACGAGGGTTGGCCGTTGGTGTTGTTGTTCATGGGAAGCCTTCCGGGACCTCGAGGGAAGCCACTCTACGCCTCGGAATGTTGCAATGCAACACAGCACTATGCTTACAAATTCACACGCTAGGCCCTGATCCGAATGAACTAAGTCACGGATTTGGCACTCCTAAGGTATCGCCGCCAACAGCGGCGCAGGGGACGCACAACAAAAAATCCGCCGCTCTTGCTGGGGAGAACGGCGCGCGGAGGCAGATTGAAGGAAGAGAAGGAAATTCAGCATGTTATCGGCTTTTCGGTGTCCGACATCGAGGAGCTGCCGATGGGTCCTGCGCGCTATATACGTATCTTCAGAATCCGCACGCTTCTCGGTGACGAGACGGTCCTGACCCTGCGAAGCGAGAGCCGCCTCGGGCTGGTGCTCGAAGCGGAGCGCGAAGCCCCCGTCATCCCGAAGCAGAAGCTGCGGCGCAGAAAAGACGACCGCGACCACAAGCCCGAGCATTGAATGAATGGCGCGAGCATCGCTCGCTCGCCGATGATCCGACCGGACCGCGCTCCGGTGGAACCTTTCCGCAGCGCTGCGTTCTGAACATACAGGTGGCTTCGGCCATCTCCCGCTTCTCCTCCCTGAGCGGGATGCCTTCTAAAGGCATTTTCAGCCCCGGCCTATCCCTTTAGTCCGGGGCTTTTTTATTTCCCGCGCGGCGGCAGGAAGCCGCTGCTGAAGCGATCGACGTCCGCCGCTTCGGCGAGCGGCGCACTCTGGCGGAACGTGACAGTGCACAGGCCGCACTTGTAGTAGCGGGCCGCGATGAGCATCAGAGGAACGCGCTCGACGTCGCGCGATCCGCACGCCGGGCAAGGCGGTGGCGTGTCTCGGGACATCGGCCAAGTCTACGGCGGCAAGCCTGTCGCTTTCGTGTCCGGCGACCGCCTGCCGACGGACTACTGGCGGGACCCGCTCAGGCGATCATTTCCTTCGTCATGCCCGCGAGCTCGCCGCTCAGCCGCTGGATCTCGCGCTCGAGCGCCTGGCACGCGGCCTCGGCGCGCGGGCCGTCGCGCGCGCAGTCCAGCGCCTGCAGCCGCGCGGCGGCCTCTTCGGCCGCGGCCGCTGAGAAGTTGCGCAGCATCCCGCGCAGCGTGTGCGCGGAGTAGCCGAAGGCGTCCCGGTCGCGGCGCTCCAACGCATCGCGCACGTCGGCGATGAGCTTGGGCGCGTCGCGCATCAGCATCCCGGTCACCTCGGAGAGAAGCTCATGGTCGCCCGCGACGCGCTCGAGCAGCGCCTCGCGGTCGAGTACCGGGACACCGGCTTCGGCGACCTGCGCGGCGGCCGGCGCCGCGCGCGCGGGCGCGACGACTTGGAGACGCTGGATCGCCTCGAGCAGCGTCGCGGGCCGGATCGGCTTGATCAGGTAGCCGTCCATCCCGGCCTGCAGGCAGCGCTCGCGGTCCCCGGCCATGGCGTGCGCGGTGAGCGCGATGATCGGAACGTGCGCGCCGCTCGAGCGCTCCTTCTCGCGTATCGCCCGCGTCGCCTCGATGCCGTCCATCTTCGGCATCTGTACGTCCATCAGGACCAGGTCGAAGGTCGACGAATCCAGAACCGAGACCGCGACCTCGCCGTTCTCCGCCGCGACGACGTCGTGGCCGTCCTTCTCCAGCACGTGCACGGCGAGCTTGTGGTTGACGGGATTGTCCTCGACCAGGAGCCCGCGCAGGCGCTCGCGCGCGGACGCCGCCGCCGGCGGCGCCGAGGCGGCCTGCGCGCCGGCGTCGCCGATGAGCGCCGCGCGCACCGCGGCGAGCAGCTCCGAGGGCTTGACCGGCTTGGCGATCAGCGCGGCGCCGGCCTCGGCGCCTTCGCGGCGCAACGCCGACGCGAGCACGATCACGGCGGGGCACGCGGCGCCGCCACTGTGGCGCAGGCGCGCGAGCAGGCCCGCCGCGTCCCCGCCCGGCAGCGCGTCGTCGATCAGCGCGAGGTGGAAGGGCGCGCCGGCGCTGCGGGCGATCGACTCCATCGCTTCGGCGGCGCTCGCGGCCTCGACCACCTCGATGTTCCATTGCCGCAGCGTCGACACGATGAAGCCGCGGCTCACCGGATGGTCCTCGGCGACGAGCGCGCGGGCGCCGGCGAAGTCGGCCGCCGAGTTTTCGAACGGAATCTCCGCGGCCCGCTGCAGCCCGAAGCGCACCGTGAAATGGAAGATGCTGCCCGCGCCCGGCTCGCTCTCGACCCAGATCTCGCCGCCCATCATCTCGACCAGCCGCGCCGAGATGGTGAGGCCGAGGCCGGTCCCGCCGAAGATGCGCGTCGTCGAGGCGTCGGCCTGGAGGAACGGCGCGAAGATCGCGGCCTGCTTCTCGCGCGCGATGCCGACGCCCGTGTCGCGCACGGCGAAGCGGCACACGACGCCGCCGGCGTCGATGCCCTCGCACGACACGCGCATCACGATCTCGCCGCGCTCGGTGAACTTGATCGCGTTGTCGACCAGGTTGATGACGATCTGGCGCAGCCGCACGGGATCGCCGACCACCGCGTCGGGCACCTCGGGCGCGATGTCGTACGCGAGCTCCAGGCCCTTCTTCTTGTGCGCCTGGAAGCCGAGCGTCTTCATCGTGTCGCCGACGCTCTCGCGCAGCGAGAACGGGATGGTCTCGACCTCGAGGCGCCCCGCCTCGATCTTGGAGAAGTCGAGGATCTCGTTGATGAGCTTCATCAGCGTCTCGCCCGAGTCCTTCACCAGCCCGAGATACTCGCGCTGCTCGCCGTTCAGCCAGGTCTGCAGCGCGAGCTCGGTCATGCCGATGATGGCGTTCATCGGCGTGCGGATCTCGTGGCTCATGTTGGCGAGGAACTGAGACTTCGCCAGGTTCGCCGCCTCGGCGGCCTGCTTCGCCTTGTGCAGGTCGGCCTCGGCCTCCTTGCGCGCGGTGATGTCGCGCACGTAGGCGGCGAAGAACGGCCGGCCGCCGAGGGTCGCCATCGCGATGGTCAGCTCGGCTGGGAACTCGCTGCCGTCGCAGCGCCGCGCCGTGATCTCGACGCGGCGGGCGCGGTCTGCCGGATCGCCCGGCGCGAGCAGCGTGCCCAGCAGGCGCAGCTGCGCCTTGCGTGTCGCCGCCGGCAGCAGCAGCCCCGGCGCATAGCGGCCCACCGCCTCGGCGCGCGCGCAGCGGAAGGCCTTTTCGGCGGCCGGGTTGAACTCGAGGATCCGGCACTTGTGGTCCATCGTCACGATGCAATCGAGCGCCGACTCCAGGATCGCCGTCTTGCGCGCCTCGCTCTCGCGCAGCGACTCCTCCGAGAGCTTGCGCTCCGTGATGTCGGTCGCGATCTCGATGAACCCGGCCGGCGCGCCGCCGTCGTCCAGGATCGGCCGGCACTCCACGGCCAGCCAGTACTTGCGGCCGCCGCGGCTGCGGCGGACCCTCTCGGCGCGGTAGCCTCCCTCGACGTCCGTGCCGGCCGCGACGCCGAGGTCCCCGGCCTCGCGGGGGAACACCTCGTCGGTGCGGCGGCCGCGCACCTCGTCGAGCGGGTACCCGAACATCCGCGTGAAGCTCTCGTTCACCCACTCGACGCGGTCGTCGGCATCCTTGATCAGGACCGCGTTCTCCGTCAGGCTCGCGACCAGCGACAGGCGCCGCGCCTCGGCCTCGCTGCGGCGCAGGCGCTCCTCGATGCGCTCTCGCCGCGCGATCTCCTTCTGCAGCAGGTCGTTCGCTGCGATCAGGCTCGCGGTACGCTCGCGGATCTTGGTCTCGAGGTCCTCGTTGGTCCGATAGAGCTCGCGCTCCGCCTCTTTTCGCTTGTGGATCTGCGTCGTCAGCTCGGCGCTCTTGCCGTACAGGTCGACGAACACGGCGACCTTCGAGGTCAGCACCGCCGGATCCACGGGCTTGAGGATGTAGTCGGCGCCGCCGACCTCGTAGCCGCGGAACATCGACTGCGTGTCCTCGACGGCCGCGGTGAGGAACATGATCGGCGTGTGGCGGCAGCGCCGCAGCTGCCGGATCAGCCCCGCCGTCTCGAAGCCGTCCATGTCGGGCATGCGCACGTCGAGCAGGATGACGGCGAAGTCGTTCTTGAGAACGTGGCGCAGCGCCTCGCGCCCCGAGCGCGCCGGCACGACGTTGCGGTCGGGTCCCGACAGCAGGTGCTGCAGCGCGATCAGGCTGTGCAGCTCGTCGTCGACGACGAGGATGTTGGCCTTGGAGGTGCGCACGGCCATGCCGTCAGCCGAGCGAGCGGGCGAGCGAGGCGCGCAGCATGAGCGAGAGCTGCTCCATGTTCACGGGCTTCGAGATGTAGTCGTTGGCGCCGGCCTGCAGGCACCGCTCGCGATCCTCCTTCATCGCCTTGGCCGTGACGGCGATGATCGGGACGTCGCGCAGCCCGTCGAGCCCGCGGATGATGCGGATCGTGTCGTAGCCGTCGAGGTCGGGCATCATGATGTCCATCAGCACGACGTCGATGCCGGGCTCGCTCTTCAGGACCTCGATGCCCTCCTTGCCGCTCTCGGCGTGCGCCACCGTCATCCCGAGCTGCTCGAGCGAAGCGGTCATCGCGAAGATGTTGCGGATGTCGTCGTCGACCACGAGGACCTTGCGGCCGGCGAGCTCCTCCTTCACCTCGCGCATGACCGCGGCGGGCACCTGCGGCTGCGGGCGCGGAGCGGCACGCGGCGCCGAGCGCGACGCGTACGCCGCGCTGAAGGCCGGCGCGCGCGCGGCCGCCGGCGCCGGCTCTCCCTCGGTCGCCTTGTGCATGACCGGCAGGTAGACCACGAAGGTGCTGCCCTTCCCGGGCGCGCTCGACACGCGGATCTCGCCGCCGAGCAGGCGCGCGAGCTCGCGCGAGATAGAGAGGCCGAGCCCGGTGCCCCCGTAGCGCCGCCCGGTCGAGCCGTCGGCCTGGCGGAACGCCTCGAAGATGATCTTCTGCTTGCTCTCGGCGATGCCGATGCCGGTATCGGTGACCGCGAACGACACCACGTGGCTCGCGCCGTCGAGGCGGGCGTTGCCCGGCAGCCAGCCCGAGCGGGCCGGCGCGATGTGCAGCGACACGCGCCCGCGCTCGGTGAACTTGATCGCGTTCGAGAGCAGGTTCTTCAGCACCTGCTGCAGGCGCTTCGAGTCGGTCTCGATGGCCTCGGGCAGCGCCGGGTCGAGAGTGACGGCGAAGTCGAGGCGCTTGCCGATCGCGACCTGCCGGAACGTGCGCTCGACGTAATCGCGCAATTGCGAGAACGGCTCGTGCCCGATCTCCAGGGTCACGGTGCCCGACTCGATCTTGGCGAGGTCCAGGATGTCGTTGATGATCGAGAGCAGGTCGGTGCCCGCGGCGTGGATGGTCTGCGCGTACTCGACCTGCTTGGGGGTAAGGTTGCTCGCGGCGTTGTCGGCGAAGATCTTGGCGAGGATGAGCAAGCTGTTGAGCGGCGTGCGCAGCTCGTGCGACATGTTGGCGAGGAACTCGGACTTGTAGCGCGACGAGAGCGCCAGCTGCTCGGCCTTCTCCTCGAGGGCGGCGCGCGCCTGCTCGACCTCCTTGTTGCGCAGCTCGACCTGCTTCATCTGCTCCGAGAGCGCCTTCGCGCGCTCGGCGAGCTGCTCGTTCGAGCGCCGCAGCTCGTCCTGCTGCTTGAGCAGCAGGCTCTCCGACTTGCGCAGAGCATCGGCCTGGCGCTCCAGGCGGTCGTTGGTCTTGATCAGCCCGTCCTGCTGCCCCTGCAGCTCGCGCGTCAGCGCCTGCGAGCGCTCGAGCAGCTCGACCGTGCGCATATTCGCCTCGATCGTGTTGAATACGATGCCGATGCTCTCGGCAAGCTGGTCGAGAAAGGCGAGCTGCGTGTCGCCGAACTTCCTGAAGGACGCGAGCTCGATCACGGCCTCGATCTCGCCCTCGAACAGGACCGGCACGATGACGATGTTGAGCGGCCTCACCGATCCCAGCCCCGAGCTCGCGCGCGGGTAGTCCGCGGGCACCTCCTCGAGCAGCAGGCGCTTCTTCTCGTACGCGCACTGGCCCACCAGGCCCTCGCCGATGCGCAGCGACGGCGGCACCGCCTGGTCGGACGAGGTCGCGTAGGTCGCGAGCAGGTCGAGCCGCGGCTCGGCGGCGCGCTTCGCGCGCCCGTAGAGCACGGCGCGCTGGACGCTCACGAGCGGCGCCAGCTCCGAGAGCACCAGGCGCGACACGGTGACGAGGTCGCCGTGCCCCTGCAGCATGCGCGTGAAGCGCGCGAGGTTCGACTTCAGCCAATCCTGCGCGGCGAGGTGCCGGACCATGGCGTTCACCGCCTGCGCGATGCGCAGGAGCTCGCCGCGCAGCGGGCGGCCGTCGATCTCGAGCGCCATGGCGCGCGAGAGGTCCCCGTGCGTCACGGCCTGCACCACGCGCGCGATCTCGGCGAGCGGGCGCCCCGAGTCGTCGAGCAGCGCGTTCACCCCCTCGAGCAGCGACGCCCAGCCGCCCGCCGCGGCGGGCACGCCCGCGCGCTGCGCGAGCCGTCCCTGCCCGCCCACCTCGTCGCGCACGCGCGCGACCTCGGCCGCGCACGCTGCGCTGGTCTCGACCAGGTCGTTGAAGACCTGCGCGATCTCGCCGTCGACGCCGACGAGGTCGAGCGGCAGGCGCGCCGAGAAGTCGCCCTTGCGGTACGCGCGCAGCGCGGCGAGGATGGAGCGGCGGTCGAGGCCGTCCTCGAACTTCATGTCGCTCACGGGGTCTCCGGCTGCGCGAGCCCGCGCAACACGTCGACCGCCTTGTCGAACTCGATCGACTTGTCGAAGAAGTAGTCGGCGCCGCGGGCGAGGCACAGCTGGCGCGCCTCGGGGTCGACGAAATTGGTGAGGATGATGACCGTCGCGGACGGGTGGTGGCTCTTGATGGAGCGCAGCACGTCCAGCCCGCTGCCGCGCGGCATGCGCACGTCCAGTATCGCGACGTCGGGCTTCAACGCCTCGGCGAGATTGCTTCCCTCCACCGCATCCTCCGCCTGCCCGACGATCTCGACGCCTTCGACGTCGCCGAGCAGATAAGCCAGCCTCTCTCTTACGATCTGCGAGTCGTCAGCGATCAGGACCTTCATTTCGAACACCGGAACACCAGCGAAATCATAGAGCGCGAGGCTCCCCGCCGGTATCGCCGCGGCGCGATTCCGCCGTCGAGCTTCAACTACAGCATGTAGCGAATCGGCGATGTCGCCTTTCCGAGACACTAGCCCGTACAGATTATCCGGCGTATATATTCCGCTCGGATCCAGCGGGAGGAGATGTGCCCAGGGACAGCTTCATTTGTCTGGGCTGCAAGAAGCCGTCGCGGCTCGTCGAGGTTCACGACGCCGACAAGGCGCCGTACGTCGTGTGCGCGCATTGCGGGACCAGGAACAAGGTGCTGCGACTGAAGACTTTTCTGAGCGGCGCGCCCGAGTACGCGGTGGTCGGGATCCGTCTCGACGACGATCAGTAGCGCTGCGCCGCCGGCGCCGCGCGCGACGGCGACCGCAGCGCCTCGTACGCGGCGAGCAGCTTCGGGACCTCGTGGCGCCACTCGAGCTCCTGCTCGACGCGGCGCCGGCCGAAGGCGCCCATGCGCGCGCGCCGCTCCGGGTCGTCGAGCAGCTCGCGGATCTTCGCCGCCAGGTCCGCCGGGTCGTTGCGGCGTGCGTACAGCGACGCCTCCTGCGCCGAGAACCGGCCTTCGGTGAGGTCGAACTGCACGATCGGCTTGCCGAGCGACATGTACTCCATGATCTTGTTCATCGTGGACTTGTCGTTCATCTCGTTCGCGACGTCGGGGTTGACGCAGACGTCGGCGGTATTGAGCATCGCGAGCAGCGCGGCGTCGGGGACGCGGCCGGTGAACGTGACGTGGTCGGACACGCGCAGCTCGCGCGCGAGCGCCTTCATCTCCTCGAGCGACGTGCCGCCGCCGACGAGCCCGAAATGCACGTCGCCGCGGCCTCGCTCGTGGACGATCTCGCGCGCGGCCCGCAGCAGCAGGTCGATCCCTTCCTGACGCCCCATCACCCCGACGTAGCCGACGAGGTACCGGCGCCCGCATTTGAGCGTCTCCACCGGCGGCACGATCTTCATGCGCTCCAGGCTCGGGCCGCTCCTGACCACGAACACGCGCCCGGGCGCCATGCCGCCGCGCTCGATCGCGATGCGGCGGTACGACTCGTTGGTCGCGATCGAGACGTCCGCGGTGCGGAAGGTCCAGCGCTCGAGCGCGAGCATCGCGCGGTAGAAGAGATCCCGGCGCCCGAACTTCGCCTCGTACAGCTCGGGGTTGAGGTCGTGATGATCGAACACGAACTTGCGGCCGAAGAGCTTGAACACGGCGCCGACGAGGAAGAACAGGTCCGGCGGGTTGCAGGCGTGGACGACGTCGAAGCCGCGTCCGAAGAAGACCTTCCACGACAGGACGAACGACCAGAACAGCGCCGCGCCGTACTCGAGCGCGTAGCCGAGCGCGCCCGAGGCCTCGACCGGCAGCGGGTAGCGGTGGATGTCGATGCCGTCGAGGCGCTCGAAGCGTTGCTCGTAGCCGCGTCCCGTGGGACAGACGATCGAAACCGTCCATCCCGCATCGCGCAGCGCCGTCGCCTCCTGCCACACGCGCCGGTCGAACGGGCTGGGCAGGTTCTCGACGAGGATCAGGACGCGCTTCGCCACCCCCGTGCCCGGACTCACTTGATCGCGGCCACGCGCAGCCCGAGCAGCGCGCGCACTGGGGCGACGCCGGCGACGCGCCGGCGCGCAGGCGCGGGGAGCATCTCGAGCGCGGTCTCGGCCGCGTGCACCGGCGCCGCGGGCACCGGCAGGTACCAGCCGCGCGCGCCGGCGTAGAAGCGCAGGCGCGAGAAGCCGACCGAGCGGAACAGCGGCGCCAGCTCCCCGCCCGTGTACTCGCGCAGGTGGAAGCCGGTCGCGACGTCGTCGAAATAGCCCGAGATGTCGCGCGGCCCGTAGAGGCGGTTAGGCGTGATGCAAAGGTACACGCCGCCGGGGGCGAGCGCGCGGTGGATGTTGCGCAGCTGCTCCGCGGCGTCGTCGGGGTGCAGGTGCTCCATGAGCTGGTCGCTGAACGCGACGTCGATGCTGCCCGCGCGCACCGGGATGCTGGTGCCGTCGGAGAGCGCGCGCTCGAGGTTCATCGCGGAAGGCGCGAGCCGCATGATCTCCTCGGAGACGTCGACGGCGACGACGCGGCGCACGACGGCCGCGACGCGGCACGCGAGCGCGCAGTCGCCGGCCCCGATCTCCAGGAACGCGGTCGTCGGGCGCAGGAAGCGCCGCAGGAACACGAGGTCGCGCTCGACGCCGGCCGCGCGCGGGTGCCCGGACGGCCGGTTCATCGGATGGTGCGGCACGCGGCGGTACAGCTCGTCGTAGACCTGCGCATACAGGCGCCGGCGCTCGTCGGGCGCCGCGCGGCGCAGCCGGTCGGCCAGCTCGCGCTCGATCAGGTAGTGCTCGCGCAGTTGCGCCTCGTCGCGCAGCTCCCCGCGCGCGATCGGCGCGCGCAGCGCCTTGGGGAGCGGGGCGTCGTCGTTGCCGGCGCCGGGGACCGGCGTATAGACGGCGGTCATCGCGCGCTCACCAGCAGATGCCTTCGTACACCCCGCTCACGCTGCGCGAGTCGGCGACGCGCACCAGGTCGATCACGGCCTGCCCGTCGCCGAGCAGCTTGGGCACGCCGCGGAAGTCGGGATCGGCATTGCCGATGACGATCGTCGCGCCGTGGTCCAGCACCTCGCCGATCGAGCCGACCATGAGGCGCGAGATGTGCGGGATGTGATTGAGGATGTAGTCGCGGTTCGCGCCGTGGATGCTGGCGAGGCTGACGTTGCGGTCGTAGATGCGCAGCTCGTAGCCCTTGCCGATCAGCCGCTCGGTCAGCTCGACCACCGGGCTCTCGCGCAGGTCGTCGGTGCCCGCCTTGAAGCTGAATCCCAGGACGCCGATCTTGCGGCTGCGCGCCTTCGCCGCCGCGTCGATCACGGCGCGCACGGCGCGGTCGATCTGCAGCTCGTTGCTCGGCAGCACCGACGCCAGGATGGGCACGTCCACGTCGAGCGACTTGGCCTTGTGCAGCAGGGCGCGCAGGTCCTTGGGCAGGCACGAGCCGCCGAACGCGAACCCGGGCTTGAGGTAATAGGACGAGAGGTTGAGCTTCGTGTCCTGGCAGAAAATCTCCATGACCCGGTGGCTGTCGACGTCGACCGCCTTGCAGATGTTGCCGATCTCGTTCGCGAACCCGACCTTGACCGCATGCCAGCAGTTGTCGGCGTACTTCACCATCTCGGCGGTCTCGACATCCGTCCGGATCATCGGCGCCGACAGGCCCGCGTACAGGCTCGCGAGCACGTCGCCGCTCGCGCGGTTGACCTCGCCGATGACGGTTTTCGGCGGGTTGAAATAGTCGTGCACCGCGGTGCTCTCGCGCAGGAACTCGGGGTTGATGCACACGCCGAACTCCGCGCCCGCGCGCTTGCCCGAGCCCGACTCGAGGGTCGGGATGACGACGTCGCGCATCGTCCCTGGCAGCATGGTGCTGCGGATGACGATGGTCGGCGCGCCGGCATGGCCGCGCAGCGCCTGTCCGATCTCCTCGCACACCCGGCGCATGTACCGGAGGTCGATGCCGCCATTCGGCAGGCTCGGCGTGCCGACGCACACGAACGCGAGGTCGGTGTGCTGCACGGCGGCCACGACGTCGGAGGTCGCGCGCAGGCGCCCGTCGCCGACCGCCTCGGCGATGATCTCCCCGAGGTCGCGCTCGATGACGGGGGTCCTGCCCTCGTTGATCAGGTCGACCTTCGCCCGCTGCGGGTCGACCCCGATCACCTCGTGGCCCTGCTTCGCCAGGCAGGCGGCCGACACGGCCCCCACATAGCCCAGCCCCATGACGCTGATTTTCATCTCGGATGCCTCTCCTGCAGAAGAAGGAAGATTGAGCGCGCGCGCTGACAGGGTTGCTGTCCGCGCCGGTCATGCGCGGTAGTCCGCCCGGGTTGCGCCCGATGGACTAGCGAAGCGTCGTCGGCAGGCAACAGAGCTTCAGCAGACGATGAGCGTGCGCAGCACAGCGTTCCCGGCGGTCGTCGCCCGGCGCACGATCGTCGTCGCGGGAACCTTGTCGTCGAAGCGCCGCGACACCCAGCCGCCGATCGGATCGACGCTCGCGCGCAGCACGCTCGTATCCGAGACGCCCGCGTCGGGAAACAGCAGCATCACCGTCCTGCCGTCGCGCCTCAGGGCGAACCCGCCCGGCACGGGCTCGACCGCGCAGGCCTCGTGGCAGTGGAAGAAGGCCTCGACGCGGTGCGCGCCGCGCGCCTCGACCCCGTCGTCGACCAGGATGCGGCGCTCGCGCTTCTCGAGGACGACGCGGCGGCGGTGCACGACGGGGTCCGGAAGGCGCCGGTAGCCGTCGTGCCGGCCCTCGAAGACGTCGCGCTCGTCGGACGTGTCCCAGGCGTCGCATCGGGCCTCGGCCTTCGCCAGCCACAGGAAGCTGCCGCCCGGCTGCGACTGCGACTCGCCGTCGACGCGCAGCGTGTTGTGCGCCGAGGTGCCGCGGAAATACTGACGCCACCGGCCTTGCGTGTGATAGGCGTAGGTGCCGGGGTCGACCAGGAACTCGAGGCCCCCGACCGAAAGCGTGAAGGCGAGCGCGTCGGCGTGGCCGTGCGCGGCGATGCGCGTGTAGCCGAGCGGGCCGCAGTCGACCACGAGCCGGATCTCGCGGGCGGTCTCGAAGTCGGTCCCGAGCACGCGGTAGCCTCCCTCGGGGAATTCCCTGCGCACCGGCAGGCGCGCGCGCGAGTCGTCGACGGCGGCATAGCGCTCGTCCGCGTCGCCGAGGAGCCAGCGCGTCTTGTCGTCGAGCGCGCTCGCTTTGGCCTTGAACTCGGGACGGCCGAAGAGCGCCGCACCGGTCGCGAGCAGCGAGCGGTACGGACAGAAGCCTGGCGCCGGC
>DATDMW010000206.1:0-3843 GCA_036518595.1 Burkholderiales bacterium | reverse complement strand
CCTCGAGCAGCATCCCTGGGTCGCGATGAGCGTGGTGCAGGCGTTCGAGCAGGCGAAGGAGCTCGGCTACCGCCGCATGCGCGACCCGCGCAACCTCGCGCTCGCGTGGGTGCGCGAGGCGAGGGAGGAGCAGCAGGCCGTCCTCGGCAAGGACGCGTGGACCTGCGTCCTCGTCGAGCCGAACAGCAAGGCGATTGAGGCCGTGGTGCGCTACGCGTACGACCAGGGAATGATCAAGAAGAAGCCGCGGGTCGAGGAGCTGTTCTTCGCGCCGAGCCTGCAGGAGATCCAGCACTACCTCTAGGGGGCGTCGGGATTGAGCGGGGACGCGGGGAAGACCAGCCACGCGCAGATCGCCGCTCCCGCGGCCAGCCCGATCAGCGCGAGACTGCCGAGCAGCTCGCCGCCGAGCGCGAAAGGCACGACAGCGCACATGCCGGCGCCGACGCAGCAGGCGATCGCGATCCGCGTCTTCCACGGCGCCGCGGGACGCAGGAACACCCAGGCCCAGAACCCGATCAGCCCGGCGAGGCCGCCCGCGCTCCAGAAGAGCGCGAGCAGCGCCCCGCGCATGGGCGCCGACCCTGCCGTGTTGCCGATCATCACGCCGAGCACGCTGGTGACGAAGGTGACGAGCGCCAGCGCGATGACCGGCACGAACACCAGCGTCCCGGGCACGCCGATGACGAGGGCGAAGACCGCTCTCACCAGCGCCCGGCGCGTCATGCGGACGGTGGCAATGCGACGCGCCGGCCCGCGCTCAACCACGCGAGGCCGGCCGACTGCAGCGTGACCAGCGAGATCCAGCACGCCGCTTCGTCGAGTTCGCTCCAGAAGGCGTAGACCACGCCGAGGAGCGCGAGCACGCAAAGCGAGACGTGCCCGATCTGCCCCGCGCGCCCGTCGAGCGCGCGCTGCGCGGACCGCGGCGGCGCCCTCGACGCCCAGCCGGGGAAGGCCAAGATCATCCCCGCCGCGAGCACGGTGGCGAGCCAGGGCGCGAAGATGAACGCCAGCGCCTTCTCGCCGCTTCCGAAGACGCGCGTGAGCTGCAGCGAGTCGATTGGGCCGGCCCAGAGCGCCCACACCGCGGCAACGGCCGCGAGCGCGACGGCCACGCACGCGGCGCACGGCGCCGGGCGCGCGCGCGTGCACGACACGACGGCGAGCGGCGTGGCGACGTTCACCGCGGTCAGGCCGGCCCAGAATAGTATCTTCACGATGGATCAGTAGCGCCGTCGGGCGTACAGCACGACGAGCGATAGCACCACGAGCACCTCGCCCAGCGGAATCAGCATCGCGGTGAACGGGATTCGGCTCCACAAGACCATCGCCGCGGCGTCTCCGAGGTGCGCGCGCCCGAGCCACGCCAGCCCGGCGATCAGGGCCAGCGCGGCGAGCGTCAAGGCGAAGGTGCGGCCGATCAGCAGGCGCGCCGCGACGGCGATCAGCGCGAGCGCCGTCAGCCCGAGCGCGACGCTCCAGCCGAGGCCGTCCATCAGAAGAACTGCACCTGCAGCTGCACGCTCGCGGGGTCGTACACGCTCCAGCAGGCGGCGTTGGTGAACCCCGAGAGACTCTCGTTGTCCCCCATCAGCACGAACCCGAAATTCGATTTCGGGGCCTGGGCCCACCCCCGCACGATATCGGTGACGTCGATGTACACGTCAGGTCCGACCTGGTCGATTCTCGGCGTGGTCGCGGTGGAAAATTCGATCCAGTCGCCCGGATATTTCCACCAGTTCGCCGTGCCCAGGCCGACGCGCGCGACGCAGGACGTCGAATGGTTGCTGTTGAGCCTGGGATCCTCGTCCTGATTGACCTTCGTATGGTCGACCGTGAGCTTCAGGCGCGCGGTATAGACAGCCGTGCTCGAGATCGAGCCGGTATCGAACAGGATGCCGAGACGGCCATAACCGTTGTGCGACGTGTCTCCGATCACGGTGATGGTGCGACTGTAGTCGTATCCGGCGGCGTATTCTCCCGAGTCCGAAACCCATTCCTCGGGAGCGATTCCCAGGGCCCCGGTGGAAGCCAAACGCTCGCGCCTGGAGGAATTCATCGCGCCCGGCGTCAGGGTCGCGGTCTGCATGACCCTGGCGGCGTCGGTGCACGCGGGCACGCTCAGGTCCGACTCCTCGTTGCCGCGAGTCGCGCTCACCGCGTAGCACTTTCCCGAGTAGCCGTCGGCGGGCACCGGATCGATCACGTAGAGCGTCACGTCCTTGCCGTTCGCCTGGCGGCCGACGCGCGCGCGCTGGCCACCGTCGACGCGATAGACGTTGAAGCCGTCGGCCGCCGTGCCCGACCACGTCCACACCAGCGCGAGGCGACCCTGCGGCAGGAGCGCCGCGCACGCGAGCCCGCCGCCGAGACCGCCGTGGTCGGTGCAGACTTTTGGGTCCGCGGTGCTCGTCACGTCCGACGGCGGCGACGGCCGGTTCCGGCGCACGCGGCCCGCGAGCCTGAGCTCCTCCGGGGTGATGGCTCCGTTCTGCGACTGAATGGCGGTCGCGCCCGCGCGTCTCGTCGTGTAGCCCGCCGCGCTCGTCTGTGCCGGCGCCGCCGCAACCGACTTCGCGAGGACAGCGCTCGCCTTGAACCGGGACGCGAGCCCCGCGCACACGCGGGCCGGCAGGGTGACGGCGATGGGCGCCGCGGCCGAGCCGAGCGCGGAAGCGACGGTGAAGCGGTGCGTGCCGTCCGCGCGCGGCGCATAGGTCGGCGGATACAGCGGAATCGAGACGTTCGCGGACGCGCCCGGCGCCAGATTCGGCACCGGCGCCCTCCCCGACCAGGCGACCGCGCCCTCGTCGCGCGCGACCAGCGGCAGGCGGCTCGACACGGCTGCGCTGCCGACGTTGCGCAGCACGACATTGAGCGTGACCAGCGGCGTCCCGGCACGGCACGCGGAAGCCACGACGAAAGGACGCGGCCCCGGCGCGATCCGGATCGGAGGCGGCACGGGAGCCTTTGCGGCGGACCGCGCGGAGATCGGCGGCGTCTGTGCCGGCGCGACCGTGGTGGTCCGCTGGCCCGGCCGCCACTCCGCCGGCGCCTGCGAATCCTGCGGCGCAGCGCCGAACGGCGATGCCGCGTTGCCGCGCGGGAGCGAGCTCGGCGCACCTTGCGCGCACGCCGCGCCGGCAGCGGCGATGGCGATCGCCGCGAGCGGGATTTTCAGTGCATTGCGGCTCATATCCTGCTCCAGATCCTCAGTAGAAGTCGACCTCGAGCCGCGCCGAGGTCGGCACGTACTGAGTCAGGCACGCCTCGTCGAGAAACACGTCGACACCGGTCTTGTCGTTGCCGAGCACGAGCCCGAAGTTCCTGTCCGGGAATTGCGCCCAGCCGCGAACGATCGAGGTCACGTCGAGCACGAGATCCGGGCCGTTCTGGACTCCCCTGTTCTCGGCGCCGGGCACCGTCTGGATCATCGCCTTCGCGTTGGGATGGTCCCACCAGTATTCGCGCGCTTCCTCGACCCGGGTCACGCACGACGTCGTGTGATCCTCGTGGCGGTCGGTGCCGACGTTGCTGAGATCGACGCGCAGCTTGAGCACGGCCGAGCGGATCGTCCAATGCTCGAAGGCGCTGGTGTCGAAGTGCAGCCCCGTATGCTTGACCCAGTTGCTGAACCCGTCGCCGAAGAACGATTTCGCCGTCGCGTAGGAATAGCCCACGTTTATTCCGCCCGAGTCCCAGAACGCCTCGTACGGAGGGCTGACGGTGTCGTCGACACGGTGGCGGTAATGCCAGACCGAGCGCATATGCAGCGGCGTGAGCACGACGTTCTGCATCACGATGTAGTCGCCGCGCGCCGGGCACTTCGGCTCGCTCATC
>DATDMW010000205.1:0-15012 GCA_036518595.1 Burkholderiales bacterium | reverse complement strand
GATCGCCGACCTCGCCGCCGCCAGCCGGATCCTCGCGGCCCAGGGCGTGGTCGACGGCTTCGGACACGTCTCGATGCGGCATCCGCAGGCGCCGAACCGCTATCTGATGGCGCGCTCGCTCGCGCCGGCGCTGGTGACGCCGGCCGACATCGTCGAGTACGACCTCGACAGCAACGCGGTGAACGCCGAGGGCCGCCCGAGCTTCCTCGAGCGCTTCATCCACGGCGAGATCTACAAGGCGCGGCCCGACATCATGGCCGTGGTGCACAGCCACTCGCCGTCGGTGATCCCGTTCGGGCTGGTCGGCGTGCCGATGCGGGCCATGTTCCACAACGCGGGATTCATCGCGGAGGGCGTGCCCGTGTTCGACATTCGCGAGAAGTTCGGCGTGACCGACATGCTGGTGGGCAACGGCGACAAGGGCGTCGCGCTCGCGCAGGTGATGGGCCGCAAGGACATCGTGCTCATGCGCGCGCACGGCAGCGTCGCCTGCGGAGCGACGCTGCAATCGGCGGTGTTCCGTGCGGTCTACACCGAGGTCAACGCGCGCATCCAGCACTGGACGAGCGCGCTCGCGGGCGGCGGCCCGATCGCGGCGGTCGAGCCCGAGGAAGGCAAGCTCTGCGACGTCGTCAACCGCACCGCGGGCCTGCGCGCCTGGGACCTCTGGCGCGCGCAGGTCCGAAGCCAGGTAAACTGGTGACCATGACCCCGGTCGAGCTCAAGCAGCGCGAAGAGAGCGTCTCGCTGGGCGAGCTGAAGCAGCAGCTCGTCGACTGCATCCGCATGCTCGAGCGCTCGGACATCATCGACTACAACGGCCACTGCAGCATCCGCATCGCGGTGAACCGCATCCTGATCAACACGGGGTCGTGCCAGCGCAGCCGGCTCACGGTCGACGACATCGTGACCATCGACCTCGAGGGCAACGTCGTCGAAGGCAAGGGCAACCCGCCGCTCGAGCGCCACCTGCACATGGGCATCTACCGCGTGCGCGCGGACGTGCGCGCGATCGTGCACGCGCACCCGAAATGGTCGACGTTCCTGACGATGGTCGGTGCGCCCTACCAGCCTGTGTACGCGCAGGGCTCGCTCGTGCACCCGCTCCCGCTGCTCGACTCGCCCAACTCGATCAACAACCGCGAGATGGCCGACCGCCTCGCGGCGACGCTGGGCGACCGGCCCGCGGCGCTCATGAAATCTCATGGCGCCGTCGCGGTCGGGAAAGACATCGTCGAGGCGTTCGTGCTCGCGAACTACATGGAAGAGAACTCGTACCGCCAGTACATGGCGATGCAGATCGGCAAGCCGTACGCGTTCAGCGAGCACGAGATCGCGCTGTGCCGCGAGAAGCTCTGGAACGCGGGCCTGTTCAAGCGCACCTGGGATCACTTCAGGGCAAAGCTGGACTGAGCGGCGCGCCGCAAACAAAGACGGCCGGGGATCCCGGCCGTTTTCGTTTCTGAGATGACCTACGCCGCCGCGCGCTCGGGCTTGTCCGGCCGCGACTTCTGCCGCACCGGGATGACCTTCTTGTCCGAAGGCAGGAACTGCTCCGGCACGTTGGCGAAGGCCGTGTGCGAGGTGGTGCCCGCGGCGAGCGGGACCGTCGGCTGCGCCGGGTGCAGCGGGATCATCTCGAGCTGCGTCGCGACCGAGACGCCCTCGTGCGTGAAGTGCGTCTTCGCCCTGAGCAGCGTCGGCAGGTGCTTGACGATGTGCCAGAGGGTCCAGCGGTGCTGCCACAGGCGCTTGCGGAAGCGGCGCTCGTAGTTCTTGCTCTTGTAGAAGCGCAGGATGTGCCAGTTGTAGAGGTCTTCCATCTGCTCGCGCGACTGGAAGCCCTCGGGGATGTACACGAAGTTCAGGCAGTTCATCAGGCGCCAGTCCTCGTGAAAATTTCCGTCCTTGCCGTTGTTGGCGATGATCTCGTGCCACATCGGCGCGCCGTGGAACGGCGTGAACTTCGTCATGTTCATCTCGTCGAGGTCGAGGTCGAGGACGAAGTCCGAGGTCTTGCGGAAGCTCTCGGGCGTCTCGCCCGGCAGCCCCATGATGAACAGGCCCTTCACGCGCATGCCGAGCTTCTGGATGCGGCGGACCGTGGCGCGGACCATCTCGGGCTCCAGGCCCGTCTTGTGCCGCTCCATCATCCCCGGGTCGGCGGTCTCGATGCCCATCGACAGCTGCAGCGCGCCGGCGCGCTTCATGAGCGCGAACAGCTCCTCGTCGTCGTTGTGACCGACGCGGATGGCGCAGCTCCAGTCCATGCCGAGCGGCTTGCGGATCAGCGTCTCGCACAGCTCGACCACGCGCTTGCGGCTCGCGGTGAACAGGTCGTCGTAGAAGTTGATGTGGTGCACGCCGTAGGTGTCGCGCAGGAGCTTCATGTGCTCCCAGGTGTACTCGGCCGAGTTGTGGCGGTACTTGTGCTCGTACACCGTGCGATCGCAGAAGCTGCACGTGAACGGGCAGCCACGGCTGGTGATCATGTTCGTGCCGTAGCGCTTGATGTAGCTGAAGAGCGGCAGGTGATACCCGCTCGCGAAGCCGTCGAGCTTGTCCCAGGCGGGGAAGGGCAGCTCGTCGAGGTCGTTGATGCGCGCGCGGCGCGGGTTCGAGACGATCTTGCCGCCGTCGCGGTAGACGAGGTTGGGAACGTCCTTCAGCGCCTTGCCGTCGGCGAGGTCCACGAGCGTGCCTTCGCCCTCGCCGACGCACAGGTAGTCGGCGTTCGGGAAGTGCTCGAGCAGCTGCCCCCCGATCGAGGAGGGATGCACCGCGCCGAAGATGGTCGTGATCTCGGGGTGCTTCTGCTTGATCTGCGAGGCGATGTCGTAGCCGTCGAGGAACGCCGAGGTCGTGGTCGAGAAGCCGACCATGTCGGGCTTGAACGCGAGGATGCGCTGCACCGTCTCCTCGGTGGTCTTCGGGGCGCGCGGCCCGAGGCAGTCGAGCAGCATCGTCTCGTGGCCGTGCTTGTCGAGCCACGACGCGAGCGACAGGATGCCGATCGGGGCCATCCGGTTCGCGAACAGGGTGAGGTCCGGCTGCCCGGGGCAGAAGTTGTAACCGGCCGGGTGGACCAGTGCGACGCGCATTTCGCGCCTCCCTCGGGATACGAAGCGGGACGACTGTAGCACGAAGCGTCGCGAGCGCAAAGGGAGCCCTTGCCTCGCGCAGGCCATTTGGAATAGATTTCGGCACGATCGGTCCCCCGCCAGGAACCCGCGCAATGAAGCTCTCGAGCCTCGTCTTCGCCGTGCTGACCGTCGCCGCCGGAAGCGCCTCTGCCCAGGCGTATCCGGTTCGCCCCATCACGCTGATCGTGCCGTTCGCTCCGGGAGGCGGCATCGACTCGAGCGCGCGCATCCAGGCGCAGGCCATGGGCGAGCTGCTCGGGCAGCCGATCGTGGTCGAGAACATGGGCGCAGCGGCGGGCACGGTGGGCAGCCTGCGCGTCGCCAAGGCCGAGCCCGACGGCTACATCATGCTGATGGCGAACAGCGGGACGCACGCGTACAGCCAGTGGATCTACAACAAGCGGCCCTACGACGCGAGCGCCGATTTCACGCCCGTCGGGCTGGTCTCGGAGTCGCCGCGCATTCTCGTCGCGCGCAGGGATCTTCCCGTGAGCGGCCTGCAGGAGTTCATCGCCTACGTGAAAGCGAACCAGGCGAAGATGCAGTTCGGCTCGGCGGGCGTCGGCTCGGGCACGCACCTGCCGTGCGCGCTGCTCAACCACATGCTCGGCGTCAACCCCACGCACATTCCCTATCGCGGCGCGGGCCCGGCGATGCAGGACCTCATCGCGGGGCGCATCGACTACATGTGCGACACGATCCAGACCGGCGCCGTCCAGGCGAAGTCGGGGAAAGTGAAGGGCATCGCGGTGATGGCGGCGAAGCGCTCGCCGAGCATCCCGGATCTCGCCACCACGGGCGAGCAGGGGCTCGGCGGCGCCGAGGTCAGCGTCTGGAACGCGTTCTTCCTGCCGAAGGGCGCGCCCGCCCCGGTCGTGCGCCGCCTCAACAAGGCGATGAGCGACATGCTCGACAGCCCGGTGATCCGCAAGCGCCTGGAGGACCTGGGGCTCGAGATCGTCGCGCCGGAGCGCCGCAGCCCGGAATACCTCGCGCGCTTCCTCGCCGAGGAGATCCGACGCTGGGGCGTCGTGATCAGCGACGCCCAGATCAAGGCCGATTGAGGCAACCTGCCGGCCGCTTGGAGCGGCGCGCGCAACAAGTTGTCGTTTTTCTGCCGGATTCCCTGTCTTTGGTCACGAAAACCGGCTAGTTTCAAGAAATAACAATTAGCGCCGCGCCGTTAGCGTGTGCGCATTTCCAGTTTTCAGTTCGAACAGGGAGGGGTCGTGCTGACCCGCTTTTTCCGCCGCGCGCTGCGCGCCGGCGCGGACACGCAACCCGATCACGCCGGGCGGGAGGCCGCCGGGCTGCATCGTCGCGTCCTCATCATCGGGGTGCTGTGCCTGGTGGCCGTGGGACTGGTCACCTGGCGCATGGTGGTCCTCGGGCAGCAGCGCGTGATCGAGCACCAGGCGATCGAGGTCGCCGAGGTGGTGGCGCGCTCGGCGCTGAGCGCGCGCTCCGTGTACACGACACAGATCGTCGAAAAGCTCGCCCGCGACGGGTACGGCTCGCACGCCGCGTTCGAGGACCAGGCCGGCTTCGTGCCGCTGCCGGCTCAGTTCCTGAAGATGTTCGGGCGCTTCGTCAGCCGCGAGAACGACGGCCTGTTCAGCTACAAGCCGGTCAGCAAGTGGAACATCGAGCCCACGCAGTACCTCGCCGACGACTTCCTGCGCTGGGCCTGGCCGCAGCTCGAAGCGCAGGACGAGGCGGCGCCGACGGGACCGATCGCCTGGAAGCCGGTCTGGCGCATCGAGCAGGCGAACGGGCAGCGCATCCTGCGCTACCTGCGCGCCGATCCCGCCTCCGCGCAATCGTGCGTTGCGTGCCACAACGCGCACGAGCAGCTGGACGACGTCCGGGCGCAGCGCGTCGCGAACGGCGTGACCCCCGGCAAGCAGTTCAGGCTGCACCAGCTCCTCGGGGCGATCGACGTCTCGATCCCGCTCGACAAGGTCGAGGTGTTCGCGGCCGCGCAGAACCGGATCACGCTGGCCGTCATCATCGGCGTCGCGGGCGCGGGCGTGCTGATCCTCGGGTTCCTGATCTCGCTCGACGTGACGCGCTCGCGGCGCATGGCGCGCGAGCTGAGCTGGCAGGCCAACCACGACTCGCTGACCGGGCTCGCGAGCCGGGCGGCGTTCGAGCGGCGCGCCGAGGAGCTGCTGCGCCAGGCGCGCTCGGCGGACGCCGTGCACGCGCTGCTTTTCATGGATCTCGACCAGTTCAAGCTGGTGAACGACACCTCCGGGCACACTGCGGGCGACGAGCTCCTGCGCGAGCTGAGCATGGTGCTCAAGGGCCAGATCCGCGCGAACGACATGCTGGCGCGGCTCGGCGGCGACGAGTTCGGCCTGTTGCTCGAGCGCTGCCCGCCCGCCAAGGCGATCGAGATCGCCGAGAAGCTGCACGCCGCGGTCCAGAACTTCCGCTTCGTGCGCCAGGGCAAGCGGTTCTCCGTCGGGATCAGCATCGGCATGTGCCAGATCACCCCGGCCACCGAATCGATCGCCAGCGTCATGAGCCAGGCCGATCTCGCCTGCTACGCGGCCAAGGACGCGGGACGCAACCGCATCCACGTGTTTTCGCCGACCGACGCCGACATCACGCGCCGGCGGTCCGAGATGGAGTGGGTCTCGCGCGTGAGCCGAGCGCACGAGGAAGGCCGCATCAGCCTGGCCGTGCAGGACGCGCGGCGGCTCAACGGCGACGGACCGCGGGCCGGTCTGTACCGCGAGCTGCTGCTGCGCATGCTCGACGAGGACGGCAAGCCGGTCGCGCCCGCGACCCTGATCGCCGCGGCCGAGCGCTTCAACTTCATGCCGACCATCGACCGTTGGGTGGTCAAGACGGCGTTCGCGGCTATCGCGCGCGGGGACATCGCGATCGCGGAGGACGACGTCGTCGCGATCAACCTGTCGGGCACCTCGCTGAACGACGACCACTTCCTCGACTTCATTCGCGAGCAGGTGCGGCATCTATCGCCCGGGGTGCCGCAGCAGATCTGCTTCGAGATCACGGAGACCGCGGCTATCTCGAGCGTCGCGCGCGCGCGCGATTTCATCGAGGCGGTGCGCGTCATGGGCTGCAGGTTCGCGCTGGACGACTTCGGATCGGGATCCAGCTCGCTCACCTACATCCGCCAGCTGCCGCTCGACTTCCTCAAGATCGAAGGCAGCTTCGTGCAGTCGATCCTGACCGATCCGGTCGCCTACGCGATGGTCGACGCGGTCTGCCACATCGGCCGCGCGATCCATGCCACGCTCGTGGCCGAATGGGTCGAGACCGATGCGCTGCTCGCGCGCGTGCGCGAGATGGGGATCGACTACGCGCAAGGCTACGCCGTCGGCCCCGTCGTCCCGCTGCAGCTCAAACACGGAGACATCCTGCCGATCGCCGCCTAGGCGGGCTGGATCGTCTTCTCCACCATCCGGCGCAGCTCGGGCGTCACCTCGGGCTCGATCCCGAACCAGGCCTTCCACGCCGGGCGGCCCTGGTGCAGCAGCATCCCGAGCCCGTTCACCGTGCGATTGCCGCGGCGGCGCGCGGCCGCGAGGAACGGCGTCTCGAGCGGGATGTAGACGATATCCGCGGCGAGCGCGTTCTTCGGCAGCCTGTCGAGCCGGAGATCGAGCGGCTCCTGGCCGACCATGCCCTGGCTCGTGGTGTTGACCACCATGGCGACGCCCTCGAGCGCGTCGTGGCGGTCGCTCCAGGGCAGCGCCCGGATCGGCCCGCCGAACTCCTCGGCGAGCGCCTTCGCGCGCGAAGGTGCGGTTGACGAGGCGGATGTCCGGCGCGCCTTCGCGCGCCAGACCGTAGCACACCGCGCGCGAGCCGCCGCCCGCTCCGATCACCGTGATCGGCCCCGCGTCGGCGCGCCATCCGGGCTGCTCGTCCCGGACGTTCTGGACGAAGCCGAAGCAGTCGTTGTTCGTGCCCGCGAGCGACCCGTCGGGCCTCACCACGACGCAGCTGATCGCCCCGATCGCGCCCGCGAGCGCGTCGATCTCGGCGACGATCGACATCGCCTTTTCCTTGTGCGGGATAGTGAGATTGCATCCCGCGAAGCCGAGCGGATGCAGCGCGCGCAACGCGCGCTCGAGGCCCTCGGGCCTTATCGCGAGCGGCACGTAGCTGCCGGCCAGGCCGTGCTTGCCGAACCAGTGGTTGTGCATCATGGGCGAGCGCGAATGCATCACCGGCCAGCCCATGACGCCGGCGAGGAGGAAGCGGTCGGGGTGTGCCATCGGCGCATTTTCGCACGGCGTCGGCGGGCATGCGCCGATCGTCCCACGCGCCGCCGGTGTCGCGCGATGCGATTCCGCGCACGCGGCGCGCTAAAGCTGAGATGTCCACTCCTGGGGCGGCGCCGCCGTCCTCTGCGCAGGAGCCTCCATGAGCACCGCCTCGGTCCTCGTTCCGACACCGCCCGCCGCTTCGGCCGGGGCCGACGCGCGCGCGCGCCACCCGCTCGCGCAGGTGAAGGCCGACATTGCCCGCGCGCGGCCGCTCTGCACCGTGTTCGCCACGAGCCGGACGGACCATACCCTGCAGCTCTACTCGGGCCTGTACGCGCTGCGCGATGCGGGCTGCATCCGGCTGCGTCAGAGGCATGCGCGCGCCGCGGCGATCCGCAGCCTCGGTGCGGCGCCTGCCGCGCGGCCGCGCTTCGCCAAGGTGCTCGAGAACCTGCTCGTGCACGTCGAAGGCGCGGGGCTCGTCTTCTTCGACGTCCGGGACAGCGGCGCGTGGTTCCCGGATGTCGCCGACCGCGTGGCCCTGTACGCGAAGCGCAGCTTCCGCAGCGGGGCCTACGACGGGCCGCGCGGCAAGTTCGTGCCGCTCGGCCTCAATTACGCCGTGGTCCTGGACCGGACCTGCGCCGACGAGCTCGCCCGCGCGCTCGCGCAGCTCGACGGCTCGGCGTTCTCGCTCAAGCGCGTGTGCCTTTCGCTCGTGCGCCTCGTGCCCCCGATCGGCGCGGCGCTGGGCGCGCCCACGGTGAGCCGGCTCTCCGCCGCGCCGGCGCCCGGGGTCGCGCCGCGGGTCATCTTCTTCGCGCGCACCTGGGAGCCGGTCGAGGCGGGCGACGAGGGCTTCGACCTCCTCAACGACACGCGCGCGGCCTGCATCCGCGCGCTGCGGGAGGCTTTCGGTCCGCGATTCCTCGGCGGCTTCTCGCGCACGCCGCACGCGTGCCGCCGCTACCCGGACTGCGTCGTCGGCGCGGACGTCAGCACGCGCCGCGCCGACTACCTCCGGCGCCTGCGGGCCTACCCGATCTGTGTCGCGACGACGGGACTGTACGGATCCATCGGCTGGAAGTTCGCCGAGTACGTCGCGCTGTCGAAGGCGATCGTCTCCGAGCCCCTGGAGTTCGAGGCCCCCGGCCCGATGGCCCCTGGCGAGAACTACCTCGAGTTCGCGACGCCCGAGGAGTGCGTGGGTGCCGTCGCGCGCCTGTTCGCCGACCGCGATCTGCGCTCGCGCATGATGGCGCGCAACCGCGAGTACTACCTCGAGCACGGCGCGCCCGACGCGATCGTGGCACGCGTGCTGCACGCCGCGCTCGCCGCGGGCCGATTCTGATACGCTCGGGCCCATGTTCGGCCCGATGCGCACGAGCGACCCGGCGCGGCTCGCCCATGCCGACCGCGTGCAAGCCTGGACGCGCGCGCGCTTCGGCCTCGCGCCCGACGCAGTGATCTCGGTCGCGCAGCTCGCCTGCGGGGTGCCCGGCTGCCCGCCCGTCGAGACGGTCGTGATGTTCTGGACCGCCGACGGCGGCCACTACCACTTCAAGCTGTTCAAGCGGCTGGAGGAGGTCGTCGAGGATGACCTCCCGCCGGGGTGGTACCGGGACGCGCTGCGCGTCGTCCCGGGCGTGGAGTGCAGCTGCTGCTAAATCAGGCGGCCTTCGCCTTCGCGCGGTTGCGCTCGAGCCAGCCGTCGACCGTGGCGACCGTCTGATCGACGATCTCGTTGCGCATGCCGCGCTGCTGGCCGATGAGCTGCACCAGGCGGTCGGTGCGCTCGATGTTGGGCGCGCCCGCGGCGAGCGCGCGCGCCGCCGAGGAGGGCGACAGCAGCGACAGCGCGGCGTTGGCGTACTTCTCGAAGGGCACCATGTCGGCTTCTTTCGCGCCGAGCGACACGCACAGCTTCACGACCCAGCTGTAGACCGAGCGCGAGGCCTCGAGGTCGGAGTGCACCGCGTCCTTGATCGGGCGCACGCTGTCCTTGAGCGCGCAGCGGTAATTGCCGGCGAGCAGCATCGCCCATTTCGCGAGCGGCACGAACACCGAGTCGTGCACCTTGAGCTTCACCGGGAGCTCCAGGCCGTCGAAGCGCGAGGCCTCGATGTCGGCCTCGAGCTGGCGCAGGATCGCCGTGTGCTGATCGGAGTCGAAGCGCGCCGACTTGAAGTTGGTCGGCAGGCGCACCTGCAGCACGTTGACCTTCTCCTCGGGCGGACGGAACGCCTGCGGGTCGGGGCTGCACAGCGTCATGAGCTTGGGATCGAAGCTGTCCCACACGGTCGCGTCGGTGTAGGCGGGGCGGCAGGAGCCGACCGAGACGCCGGGGATGCGCGCGAGGTACGGCAGGGGCGGCATGTTCATGATCGACATGCACGGCACGCGCGCCTTCGCGACCGCGTCGAGCAGCTCGCGCACGCCCGCGGAGCGGTACTGCGGCTCCTGCATCGCCAGCGCGACGAGATCGTAGTCGCCGGGCTTGACGCCCGCGGTGCCGCCGGCGGTGATCTTTCCCTTCAGCTTCTTGGAGTTGATCTCGACCAGGCCTTCGCGGCCCTTGGCCGGCATGCGCACGATCGCGCCTTCCTTGTTGATGAGCTCGGCCTCGGCGGGGAGGCAGATGAGGTGCGTGTCGTGGCCCGCGAGCGCGAGCTTGGTCCCGAGCAGGGAGCCGTAGGACGCGCCCATGATCAGAATCTTGTAGCGGTTGCCCATGAAAAACGTTTCTCCTCTCTTGGTCGCTGTCCTGCGCCGTTCCGGCATGCGGAACGGCGTTACGGACAACGAATCCCCGATCGTAGTCCAACAGGGCGCCGAGAGGCAAATGCCGGGCGGCCCGGGCCCCGAACGGAGCATGCGGCTATCGCATCCCGGCCTCGGCGAGATAGCGCGCAATCGCGCCGGGCATGGGACGCGTCCCCGCGAGGCCGACGTGGCCGTCGGGACGCAACAGGTAGAAAGACTGCGCCGGGATCCGGGCGCGCTCGAGCTCGCGCGCGTTGTCCGGATCGGCCGGTACGACGTGACGCTCCGCGCCGTCGCCGGGATCCGCCTTCGCATCGCCGAAGACGAGCAGGTGCCAGCGCGTGTCGTCCAGCGCGCGAAACAGGTCCTCGACCGGCCCGCCGGCGCGCAGCCTGAGCCGCAGCCACGGGAATCGGTCGCCCGGCTGGGGCGCGTCTCCCGGAAGATCGCCGCTCGTCCGCGAGAGCGGGCTGCGCGGGTAACGGATGCCGGTCTGCGAGATCGTGAGGAACGCGGCGCGGCGCACGCGCGGGATGCGCATCGCGGTCGCCGCGATCCTCGCCATGATCCGGGTGCGGAAGAGCGCCGCGGTCCACGTGTCGGCGACCACCAGCGAGAACGCGCGGTCGGTCGTCTGCAGCAGGCGCTCCGCGACCGGGATGCGCTCGGCCTCGTAGCTGTCGAGCAGGCGCGCGTCGGCTTTCCCTGCGACGACCGCCGCGAGCTTCCACGCGAGGTTGTAGGCGTCCTGCAGCCCGGTGTTCATGCCCTGGCCGCCCATCGGGCTGTGCACGTGCGCGGCGTCGCCGAGCAGGAAGCAGCGCCCCTGGCGGAAGCGCTCGGCGCGCCGGTGATGGATGCGGTAGGTCGAGAACCAGCTGCAGTGCTTGAACGTCACGTGCGCGTCGGCCTCGCTGCGGATCGCGGGCACGGTCTCCTCGAACGTCAGGTCGTGCCTGCCGCGCAGGCGCTCGGGCAGGATGCCGATCACGCGCCAGCGGTCCTTGCCGCGCATGGGGAAGAAGAGATGGAAGCCGTCGCGCAACAGATACACGTTCAGGTCGTCGGGCACCATCGAGCCGGTCGCCTCGGTGTCGGCAACGAAGAACACGTGCTCGTAAGGCGCGCCGGGGAAGCCGATGCCGAGCCGCTCGCGCACGGTGCTGCGCCCGCCGTCGCAGCCGGCGAGCCAGGCCGCGGTGATCTTGCGGGTCGAGCCGTCGGGCTGCTTCAGCGTCGCCGCGACCCCGTCGCTCGCCTGTTCCAAAGACACGAGCTCGGTGCTCCACTGCACCGCGACCTTCCACTGTGCGAGGTGCGCACCGAGGATGCGCTCGTTGTCGTCCTGGCCGAGCATCAGCACGAACGGGAAGGGGCTGATGTCCTTGCCGATGTCGCCGATGGGAATGCGGGCGCGGCGCCGGCCGTTGGCCCACATGTTCGCGGCCTGCCCGACCTGGCCGAGCTCGAGAGCGCGCCCGGCGATGCCGAGGTGCTGGTAGATCTCGAGCGTCCGGGCGTGCACCGCCATCGCGCGCGTCTGCTGCGCGGGGCCGGAGGCGCGGTCGACGATGATCGCTCGCACGCCGCGGCGGACGAGCTGGGCGGCGAGCATCAATCCGGTCGGGCCGCCGCCGACGATGAGGACATCGGTATCCATGGAGCTTAGGGACGCAGACGCTTCACATAAAAATGCCGGGTCGCGCCCTTCGGCGAGCCGGAGATTCCGCCGAAGCGGCGATAGCCGTGCTTCTCGTAGAACTTCGGCGCCTGGAACGAATACGTGCTGAGATGGATGAGGCGGCTGCCGCGCCGTCGCGCTCGGCGCTCGGCCTCCGCCAGTAGCTTGCCGCCGAACCCGGCCCCGCGCGCCCGCGTCGACAGCCAGAGCAGCTCGATGAAGCTCTCGCGCCAGTACGACTGCAGGATCAGCCCGCCCAGCAGCCGGCCGCTATCGTCCCGGACGCCGATCACGACGCGCGAATAGTCGAACGGCCCGCCTTGCTCGCGGTTGAACCACACGAGCCCTTTCCACAGCGCGCGCGAAGCGGCTTCCGCCTTCGAGCGCTCGACGACGATTCGCGGCACTATTGCTCGGCGCGCGACCGGTCCACCGCGGTCCCGCGCAGGACCACCGCCGCGATGCGCCGCGTGTTGGTGATGTCGTCGAGCGGGTTGGCGTCGAGCACGATGAAGTCGGCGCTCTTGCCGGCCGAGATCGTTCCGGCGTCGGAGATTTTCAGGAACTCGGCGCCGTTGCGCGTCGCCGCCACCAGGACCTGCGCGGGCGTCATGCCGGCGATGACCATGTCCTGCATCTCCTCGTGCGGGCCCCAGGGCTTGTTGCCGTCGGTGCCGAGCACGATGCGAGCGCCGGCCGCGTTCAGCCGCGCGAGATTGCGCGCCTGGATGCCGTAGAAGGCCTGCGCCTTCGGGTCGTCCTTGTTGGCCTTCTCGAGCTTCGCGTACGCCTCGGGCGCGAGACCCGCCTTCAGCCACGAGAGGTCCGTCTTCACGCCGCGCTCGGGCAGGTTCGGGCAGAGGACGAGCTTCGGATGCGCCTTCCACAGGGCGACGAACTCGTCGTCGATGTCGCGGTCGCGCACGCCGTGCGCGAAGGCGTCGATGTTCGCGCGGACCAGGCCTTTGGCGTCCTCGAGGTCGAACAGGTGCGCGATCACGCGCAGCTTGCGCTTGTGTGCCTCGTCGATGATCGCGCCGTAGATCTCCGGCGTCAGCTTCTGGTACTTGCCGTCGCGCGTGTCGACCCAGATCTTGATGATGTCGACCTGGTGCGCGGCGTCCTCGTCGACCGCCTTGCGGCCCTCGGCCGCGCTCGTCACCCAGAAGGGCGCGGTGGTCCGCCCCGGCTCGGGCATCGTGATCCCGCGCCCGGCGCTGAAGAAGCGCGCCGTGCCCGGGAGCACCTGCTTGCGCACGTCGAGCAGCTCGAAGCCGTCGAGGCCGAGGCTCAACGCCGCGCTCACGCCCCAGTAGGCGCGGTGGCGCAGATCCTTCATGAGGCCTTCGCGCGTGGTGGTGAGGTGGACGTGCGTGTCGACGATCATCGGCATCACCGTCTTGCCGGCGAGATCAACGCGCTTCGCGCCCGCCGGCGTGCGCACGTCGGGACCGGCCTGCACGATCTTCGCGCCGTTCACCAGGAGCGTCGCGCGCTCGATCACGCGCCCGTCACCGACGATGAGGCGCGCGCCTTCGTAGGCGGTGACCTGGGCGGAAGCGGGGAGTGCCGCTGATGCGAGAAAGGCGAGGATGGCGGTTACGGCGACGTGAATTCGGCGCATGGGGGCCTCCTGACCGCTGGGCCCGCCAGTATAACGGTGGGGTGCCGGGGACTGTCCCGGGAACGAAAGCAAGACGACCAGCGTCGAAATCGGCATGGCCGACTTCATTTCGACGTACCGACTGACCCACGAGGCGAGCCTGAAGATGATCCAGGCCGGCATCGCCAAGGCTGACGAGCTCGGCGCCAAGGTCGCGCTGGCCGTGGTCGACCAGAGCTGCCAGCTGATCGCGCTCGTGAAGATGGACGGCGCCAAGTTCTTCGCCTCGCGCACGACCATCAAGAAGGCGATCACCTCGGCGTCGCAGCGCCGTCCCACCGGCTACGCGGCCGAGAAGGACGTGCTGTCGATGCAGATCCGCATGGACGGGGATTTCACCAACGTCCCCGGGGGATTTCCCGTCGTGGTCGCGGGGCAGGTGATCGGCGCCGTCGCCGCCGGCGGCGCGAAGATCGAGGAAGACGTGATCGTCGCGAAGGCCGCGCTCGCGGCGCTCGAGCTGCCGGAGCTCGAGGACGAGGCCCGGGACGAAAACGCGGCCGCGCGCGCGCGCGAGCCGGCTCAGGCGCCGACGCCCAGGTAGGTCGCGGTCACGCCACGGTCGGCGCGCAGCGCGGCCGGCGTGCCGGCGAACACGATCGCGCCGTGGTCGATGACGTACACGCGGTCGGCGAGCGCGAGCGCCATCTCGGCGTTCTGCTCGACCAGCAGCATGCTGACCCGCTCCTTCTTCAGCTCGCGGATCGTGCTCATCACGGCGTCGACCACCAGGGGCGCCAGGCCCTGCGAGGGCTCGTCGAGCAGCAGCAGGTCGGGGCCGGTCATGAGCGCCCGGCCGATCGCGAGCATCTGCTGCTCGCCGCCCGAGAGCGAGCGCCCCTTGGACTCGAGGCGCGGCCGCAGGCCCGGGAAGCGCCCGAGCACGTCCTCCATTTGCCAGCGCGAGGCCGCGCGCCGTGCGATCGCGAGGTTCTCGCGCGCCGTGAGATACGAGAAGATGCCGCGCGTCTCCGGGACCAGCGCGATCCCGAGGCGCGAGATGCGGTGCGGGTCCAGGCCGGCGATGTCGCGGCCCTTGAAGCGGATGCGGCCGCTGCGCGGCGGCGTGAGGCCCGTGACCGAGCGCAGCGTCGTGGTCTTCCCCGCGCCGTTTCTTCCCAGCAGCGCCACCACCTCGCCTTCGTCGACGCCGAGCGACAATCCGCGCAGGATGTGTCCCAGGCCGTAGTAAGTGTCGACCGCATCGACCTCGAGGATCATGCCGCCATCCCGCCCAGATAAGCGCGGCGCACCTCGGGGTTCGCGCGGATTTCCGCAGGCGATCCGTCGGCGATCAGCTTGCCGAAATTCATCACCGAGATGCGGTCGGACACGCTCATGATGATGTCGATCTTGTGCTCGATCAGCACGATCGTGTAGCGGCCCTTGAGCGCGCGCACGAGCTCCACCATGCGCCGCGTCTCCTCGGGCGACAGGCCCGCCGCGGGCTCGTCGAGCAGCAGCACGCGCGGCGCGGCGGCGAGCGCGATGGCGAGCTCGAGCTGGCGCTGCTCG
>DATDMW010000204.1:0-4246 GCA_036518595.1 Burkholderiales bacterium | reverse complement strand
TCCCGGGAAATCGCAGAAGAACAGGAACGGCGTCGCCGCCGCGAACTCGTCGCCCATGAAGAGCATCGGCGGCGAGGGCGCGAGCAGCAATACCGCCATCGCGGCCTCGAGCGCCGCCTCGGGAGCGAGCCGCGAGATGCGCTCGCCGAGCGCCCGGTTGCCGACCTGGTCGTGGTTCTGGATGAACGACACGAACGCGGTCGGCGGCAGATGCGCGCTCGGCTCGCCGCGGATCTCGCCGTCGCGGAACGGCGAGGGCTCGCCCTGGTACGCGAACCCCTCGGTCAGGCAGCGCCCGAGGCGCGCGGCCGGCCGGTCGGCGTAGTCGGAGTAGTAGCCGTCGGACTCGCCGGTGAGCAGCACGTGGAAGGCGTGGTGCACGTCGTCGTTCCATTGCGCCGTGTACCGGCGCGGCCGCCCGTCGGGGCCGCGCTCGAGATAGCGCGCGCGGTTCGCGTCGTTCTCGAGCACGAGGTGGATCGCGCGCTCGCGCCCCGGCCCGGCGCGCACGCGGTCGGCGATCTCCTCGACGATGTCGGGACGCGACGCGTCGTGGATCGCGTGCACCGCGTCGAAGCGCAGGCCGTCGAAGCGGTATTCCTCGAGCCAGTAGAGCGCGTTGTGGACGAAGAACTCGCGCACCGCGCGCTCGTCCTCGAAGTCGATCGCCGCGCCCCAGGGCGTGCGGTAGCGGTCGGTGAAGAACCGCGGCGCATACGAGTGCAGGTAGTTGCCGTCGGGCCCGAAGTGGTTGTAGACCACGTCGAGGAACATCATCAGGCCGCGCGCGTGCGCGCCGTCGACCAGGCGCTTCAGGTCCTCGGGCCGGCCGTACGAGGCGTCGGGCGCGTACGGCAGCACGCCGTCGTAGCCCCACCCGCGCGTGCCGGGGAAGTCGGCGAGCGGCATCAGCTCGACGGCGGTGACGCCGACGCCGGCGAGCTCGTCGAGGCGCCGCTCGACGCCCGCGTACGTGCCTTCGGCGCTGAAGGTCCCGACGTGCAGCTCGTAGATCACCGCGTCTTCCCACGGACGGCCCCGCCAGGCGGCGTCGCGCCACTCGTACGCGAGCGGATCGACGAGCTCGCTCGGCCCGTGGACGTCGTCCGGGTTGAAGCGCGACGCGGGATCGGGGACGAGCAGGTCGCTGTCGATGCGATAGCGGTAGCGCTCGCCGCCGCCCGCCGGCCGCACCGTCTCGAACCATCCTTCCGGATCGCGATCCATCGCGAGCGTCTCGTCGCCGAGGCAGAGCTCCACCGTCTTCGCCGCCGGCGCCCACAGGCGAAAGCGCGCGCCGCCGTCCTTCGGCGACGCGCCGAAGGGCATCTCATGGCGACGGCGCATGGGTCCTTTTCGAGCGGAACAGCACGACCGAGCGCCCGCGCAGCAGAAAGATGTCGCCGGCGGCGAGCGCGCCGGGCGCCGGCACGCCGTCGGCGCGGTCGGTGTCGACGAGCGGATCCCAGCGCGTCCCCGGCGCTCCGGGGAGCGTGAACGGCACGTCGTCGTGATCGGCGCTGAGCAGCAGCAGCAGGTCGTCGTCCTCGACGAGGTTGCCGCGCTCATCTCGCTCGGTGAGGCCGCGGCCCGACACGAACACCCCGAGGCAGCGGGCGAAGGCTCGGTTCCAGTCCGGGTCGGACAGGTCGCGCCCGTCCGGGTTCAGCCAGCGGATGTCCTTGACCGCGGGGTCGCGCTCGGCGCGGCCGTGGAAGAAGGCGCGCCGCCGGAACAGCGGATGCGCGTTGCGCAGCGCGATCGCGCGCCGCACGAACTCGAGCAGCGCGCGCGCTTCGTCGGGCATCGACCAGTCGACCCAGCTGAGCTCGTTGTCCTGGCAGTAGGCGTTGTTGTTGCCGTGCTGCGTGCGGCACAGCTCGTCGCCGGCGAGGAGCATCGGCACGCCCTGCGAGAACAGCAGCGTCGCGAGCAGGTTGCGCTGCTGCCGGGCGCGCAGCGCGAGGATCGCGGGATCGCCGCTCGCGCCCTCGGCGCCGCAGTTCCAGCTGCGGTTGTTCGACTCGCCGTCGCGGTTGTCCTCCAGGTTCGCCTCGTTGTGCTTCTCGTCGTAGCTGACCAGGTCGCGCAGCGTGAAGCCGTCGTGCGCGGTCACGAAGTTCACGCTCGCCGCCGGCCCGCGGCGCCTGCGACCGTAGAGGTCCGACGAGCCCGAGAGGCGCGAGGCGAGCTCGCCCATCACGCCGCCGTCGCCCTTCCAGTACGAGCGCACCGCGTCGCGGTATTTGCCGTTCCATTCCGACCAGCCGGCCGGGAAGGCGCCGACCTGGTAGCCGCCTTCGCCGAGGTCCCAGGGCTCCGCGATCAGCTTGACGCGCGACACGACCGGGTCCTGCCGCACGGCGGCGAGGAAGGCGCCCTGCGCGTCGAAGGCGTGCTCGCCGCGCGCGAGCACGGTGGCGAGGTCGAAGCGGAAGCCGTCGACGTGCATCTCGGTCACCCAGTAGCGAAGGCTGTCCATGACGAGCTGCAGCACCGCGGGGTGCGGGACGTTGAGCGTGTTGCCGGTGCCCGTCCAGTTCACGTACTCGCGCGGATTGTCGCGCTCGAGGCGGTAGTAGACGGCGTTGTCGATGCCGCGGAACGAGAGCGTCGGCCCGAGCCGGTCGCCTTCGCCCGTGTGGTTGTAGACGACGTCGAGGATCACCTCGATCCCGGCCGAGTGCAGCGTCTGCACCATGGTCTTGAACTCGCCGAGGGTCCCGGTCGCCGAGTAGCGCGGCTCGGGCGCGAAAAAGCCGATCGAGTTGTAGCCCCAGTAGTTCCGCAGGCCCGCCTGCGCGAGCCGCTTCTCGTCGACGAACGCGTGCACGGGCAGCAGCTCGACCGCCGTCACCCCGAGGCGCTTCAGGTGCTCGACCGCGGGCGCGCTCGCGAGGCCGGCATAGGTGCCGCGCAGGTGCGGCGGCACGTGCGGGTTGAGCTGCGTGTAGCCCTTGACGTGCAGCTCGTAGATCACGGTGTCGTGCCAGGGCACGCTCGGCCGCCGGTCCTCGCTCCAGGTGAAGGCCGGGTCGACCACCTGGCACTTCGGCACGCAGGCCGCGCTGTCGCGCGGGTCGGCGACGAGGTCCTCGCGGCGGCCGCCGGCGCGATGCCCGAGAACCGCGTCGCTCCAGCGCAACGACCCGACGAGCATGCGCGCGTACGGGTCGAGGAGCAGCTTGTGCGGATTGAAGCGCTGGCCCTGCTCGGGCGCCCACGGGCCGTGCACGCGGTAGCCGTACAGCGTGCCCGGACGCGCCTCGGGGAGATACGCGTGCCAGACGAAATCGGTGCGGTCGCGCAGCTCGATGCGCTCGGTCTCGCTCCGGCCCTTCGCGTCGAACAGGCACAGCTCGACGCGCTCGGCGTGCTCCGAGTACAGCGCGAAGTTGACGCCTTCGCCGTCCCAGCTCGCCCCGAGCGGCCAGGGCCGCCCGCGCCAGACGGCGCTCGGCGAGGCGATCGTCCGCGTGTGCAGGTCCATCGGCTCGAGCCTAGGCCGGGCCGACGTCCGGCGGATCGTCTCCGAGCAGCTCCATGAGGCCGGCGATCGGGATCCGGATCCAGTCGGGCCGGCTGCCGAGCTCGTAGCGCACCTCGTAGAGCGCCTTGTCGAGCATGAACAGGCAGATCAGCCGGCGCGCGTCGCCCGGCATGTTGGGGTACGCCGGCGAGCCGTGCGCGGCATCGATGTATCCGGCGAGGAACGCGCGCGTCGCCTCGCGCTTCCACGCGCCGGCGCGCGCCACGAGCCGCGCGCGGTCGTCGGGACGATCGGCCGTCGCCTCGTCGAGCGCGATCTCGGCGGCGTAGCCGAACGAGCGCAGCATGCCGGCGACGTCGCGCAGCGGGCTGCTCTTCGCGCGCCGCTCCTGGAGCGGGCGCGCCGGCTCGCCCTCGAAATCCACGATGACGAAATCGTGCGCGGTGAGCAGCACCTGGCCGAGGTGGTAGTCGCCGTGGAAACGCGTCTTCCACGCCTGGACCGGCTCGTTCGTGAGCTCGTCGATGTGACGCAGCATGCGATCGCGCGCCGCGAGCAGCGCGTCGGCGTCCGTCCGCGCCGACTCCGAGAGCCCCGCGCGGCGCTCGGCGAGCTGCGCGAGCGTCTGATCGACGCTCGCGCGCACCTGCGCGGCCCAGGCCGCGAAGTCCGCGGGCGTGATCCGCTCCGGGTCGAAGGCGGCGTCGCCGGTGTGCCTGGCGAGCGCGACGTGCATCTCTCCCGTGCGCCGTCCGA
>DATDMW010000203.1:0-6767 GCA_036518595.1 Burkholderiales bacterium | reverse complement strand
CGCGCGGAGGCGGTGAAGGCGCTGCTCCTCGCGAAGGCAGGCTCGACGCGGATCGCCGACCCGACGTTCTCGATCGATTGGCACTTCACCTCGGGCGACTCGCTCGAGAGCGCGTCCATCGAGGAGATGGCGAACGACGTGCTGCACGATGGCGCTTACCCCGAGATCCACGGCGGCGTGCGCGGCTTCATCGCGCGCTACCTGGACGCCCCGGAGACGGTGCTCGTGCTGCAAGGTCCGCCGGGGACGGGCAAGACGCGTCTCATCCGGGCGATCCTGGGCGAGATGTCGCGCCGCAAGGGCGAGCACGCGCAGGCGATCTACACCGGCGACATGAAGGCGCTCGCCGCCGACGAGATCTACGTGAAGTTCATCACCGGCGAGCACGACGCGTTCATCGTCGAGGATGCGGACCATCTCCTGAAGCCGCGCGCCGACGGGAACGAGCACCTGCACCGCTTTCTCACGATCGCGGACGGCGTGGTGCGCGCGCAAGGACGGAAGATCATCTTCTCGACCAACCTGCCGAACGTCGGCGACCTGGACGACGCGCTGATTCGCCCCGGCCGTTGCTTCGCGCGCGTGCACGTGCGCACGCTCACGGGCGCAGAGGCGAAGGCGCTCGCGGAGGAGATCGCCGCGGGCGACGCCGAGAAGCTCGCCCGCGCGGCGCGCGTCTTCGGCGCGTCCGAAGGGCGGCGCTCGCTCGCCGAGGTCTACAGCGTGCTGCGCTGAGAATCCGCGGCCAGTCCGTGCTCGCGCTCGGTGAGCTCCGACTGCCCGCGGATCGTGATCCCGTATTCGCCGTGCGCGTTGGCCGAGACGTGGCCCCGCATCCGCAGCCGGAAGGCGACTTCCGGCGGCAGGCTGGGGACGGGCTGCTTGTTCTGCTTCGCGTCGCGCAGCTCGCGCAGCCACGCGATCTCCGCGCCGATGAGCGATGGATCCATCCCTGATCTCCCCCTGCGTTTTGTTTTGACGACCCGACGGCTGGCGAGCAATCGCCGTGCCATCCGGGCCGGCCCCGGGGGAAACGGCGCGCCGGCGCCGGAATCGTGTCGGCGCAAGGCGACATCGGAACATGCCGAATGCATTAGATCGCTGATCCATCGGCCGATCGGCGTGTCGGGGCGCGGCGACGCTATAAATCGCAGCGCGGTGTGTCTACCATTGGGCGTTCCCCTCTCCAGGAGGCATCGTGCCCGGACCAACCTCGAAGACCCTCGCGCTCGCGCTCGCCGCGGGCCTCGCCGCCGGCTGCCAGACCACCGACCCCTACAGCGGCGAGTCGAAGACCACGCGCAGCACCTACGGGGCGCTGATCGGCGCGGGCGCCGGCGCCGCGATCGGCATGATCTCCGGGCGCGACGCGAAGCAGCGGCGCGAGCGCGTGCTGATCGGCGCCGGCGTCGGCGCGCTCTCGGGCGGCGCGATCGGCGCCTACCAGGACCGGCAGGAGAACGAGCTGCGCGCGCAGATGCGGGACTCGGGCGTCACCGTCACCCGCAAGGGCGACGACATCGTGCTCAACATGCCGGGCAACATCACGTTCCGCACCGCGAGCGCGGACCTGAACGGGCAGTTCTACAAGGTGCTCGACGGCGTCGCGCTGGTCGCGAAGAAGTACGACAAGACCATCCTCGAGGTCGCGGGCCACACCGACAACGTCGGCGGCGAGGCGTACAACCGGCAGCTGTCGCAGCGCCGCGCCGATTCCGTCGCCCAGTACCTCGAGAGCAAGGGCATCGCCCAGGCGCGCATCATGACCGCCGCGGGCGGCGAGGACCACCCGATCGCGAGCAACGCGACCGAGGCCGGGCGGTCGCAGAACCGGCGGGTGGAGGTGACGATCGCGCCGCTCACCCAGGCCGAGCGCTAGTCGTCGTCCGAGTCCGCCGGCGAGTCTTCCGTGCGGGCGCGGTCGAGCCGGTCCTTGAGCCGCGCCGTGCCGGCGAAGAACGCGCTCTCGTCCTGCAGCGCGCTGAAGCGGAACGCGGGCGGCTTGAGCAGCTGCACGTAGCGCTCGCCGCTGTAGCCCGCGCCCAGGTCGGACTGCGCCAGCGCCTGCAGCGCGATCGGGATCCCGGCGAGCGCCGCGACCAGCCCCGCCTTCAGCCGCAGCCGCGCCGGGCTGATGGCCCGCAGGTGGAAGACGCACACCGCCCCGATGATCAGCCACAGGCCAGCGACTCGGGCGCCCGCGAGCGGGCCCCACGACAGCGCGAACGCCGCGTACTCGGGGACGGCGTCGTACGCCTCGATCGCGAGCAGGCCGCACATGGCGATGAGGAGATGGCGTCCGAGCTGCGCCTGGCCGGCGAAGATGCGCGACAGGACCGCCCACGCCGAGGTCCAGGCGACGACGATCAGCGGCAGGACGAGCAGCGGCTTGGCGTAGCGCGAGAGCCTGGGCTCGGTGGTCTCGCCGAGCCAGTCGGCGAGGAGCTGCAGCAGCACCACCGCGGCGATCAGCGCGAGCGTCGCCGGCCAGGTGCGCTGCGCGGGCCGCAGCACGCGCTCGGGCGCGACCGCCTGCAGCGCGTCGCGGATGCGCAGGCGCGTGCGGCCGATGCGCAGGACGCGCGTGCCGTCGAGGGCCACGCGCTCGCGCCTTTCCGCGCCCGGCTCGACCAGCGTGCCGTTGGCGCTGCCGAGGTCCTCGGCGACCAGCTCGCCGTTCTCGCTGCGCCGCACGACCAGGTGCCGCGGGGCCACGTACGGGTCGTCGATGACGACGTCGTTGTCGTAGCCGCGGCCGATCCGGACGACGGGGCCGGGGCAGCGGTGGCGCGCCTGCACGTCGTGGTGGTGGCGCGAGAGGATCTCGACCCAGATCACGGCGCGATCCTCGTCGCCTCGACGAAGCGCCGGGCGAGCGCCGCGGCCTCGCCGTAGGCGACGCCCTGCATGGACAGCTTGGACACGAGCGCCGCGTCGCCGCGGTCCTGCGTCACCACCGTCACCGAGACGTCGTAGAGGTCGTCGAAGTCGCGGTAGGCGCGCGCGCACCACACGGCGCGCAGCGGCGGCCCCGGCGCCGGACCGGCGGTCTCGACGAAGTCGTCGTGGCAGCGCTGCCGGGTCTGCCACTTGCGGTTCCAGCCCGACAGCGACGGGGCGTACTGCTGCGACAGGAACGTGGCGAACTGGAACGCGTTGAGGTCGAGGCTCTTGACGTACGCGTGCGTGACGCCGATGTGGCCGGTCCCCAGGTCGTCGGCGACGAACAGCTGGGTTTCGGTGTTGCAGCTGGTCGCTTCGACGATGGCGCGCGGCCGGGGCACGCGGTCGGCGTTGGTGCTCGCCCAGCAGCGGAACCAGGGCGCGGAGCTCTCGAGCGCCCGGTAGGGCCCGAGCGCCGCGTCGCGGAAGCCCGCGGCGCCGACCGCCTTGTACAGGCCCGCCTGCCACGAGGCGAGCTGGCGGCCGATCTCGGCGCGCACGGTCTTCGGCGACAGCGGCTCGGCGCGCGCCGCGCGCTCGAGCAGCGCCGCGGCGAATCGCCCGGGCACGAGGAAGCTGACCAGCTCGGCGCCGAAGCGCCGCGCGACGTTGACGCCGACCACGTGCCCGTCCGCGGTGACGGTCGGCCCGCCGCTCATGCCCGGGTTGAGCGCGCCGGAGAAGTGCATGCGCTCGTTGTAGCTGCGCTCGACCAGGCCGTTGTACGTGCCTTCGACGATGGCGAAGCCGAGGTCGAGCGGGTTGCCCATCGAGTACAGCCGCTCGCCCTTGGGCAGGTCGCCGTGCAGGGCGCGGGCGTCGAACTGGAAGGACGGCCCGCCGCGGCGGTCGAGGCGCACGACCGCGAGGTCGTTGGCGACGTCGATCGCGAGCAGCGCGACCTTGCCGGACGTGCCGTCGGGCGAGGTGTACTCGAGGCGGTAGGTCGCGGGCTCGAGGGCGTACTTCGAGACCACGTGGTAGTTGGTGAGCGCGAGCCCGTCGCCGCTGACGACGAACCCGGAGCCGAGAGTGGACTGGCGGCCGGCGGCGGTGACCACGGTCCGGATCTGGACCAGCCGCGGCCGCGCCGCCGTATACACGCCCTGCGCCGCCGAGGACAGCGGCGAGCGCCCGGGCGCAGGGTCGGATTGCGCGCAGGCCGCGCCCGCGCACAGGGCCACGAGGCCAAGCAAGACGTTTCTCACGCGATCTCCCTGGGTCGCTTTCGGCTTCTGGGGCCGGAGTTTGACCTGTGCCGTCGGGAAACACAACGAAAGGCTTGCAATCCGGCGGACCCGCCCCCAGATCGGCTCCAAGAACAATCTCCGCAAGGACCACCCCGATGCTCTTCGAGCCTTTCTCGCTGCGAGCTATTGCCCTCAAGAACCGCATGGTCATGTCGCCGATGACGCGCAGCCGCGCGATCGAGGCGGCGACCCCGAACGCCCTCATGGCCGAGTACTACGCGCAGCGCGCGGGCGCCGGCCTCATCATCACCGAAGGGACGTCGCCCTCGCCGAACGGGCTCGGCTACGCGCGCATCCCGGGCCTGTACAACGACGCGCAGGCGGCGGGCTGGAGGCACGTCACCGACGCCGTGCACGCGAAGGGCGGGAAGATCTTCGTGCAGCTCATGCACACCGGCCGCGTCACTCACGCGCTCAACCTGCCCGACCGCGCCGAGGTCGTCGGGCCCACGGTCGAGATCTGCCCCGGCGAGATGTATACGGACCGCAGGGGCATGCAGCCCCACACCCCGCCGCGCGCCATGGAGGAGAAGGACATCCGCCACGCCGTCGACGAGTACGCCCACGCCGCGCGTCTCGCGATCCAGGCCGGCTTCGACGGCGTCGAGCTGCACGGCGCGAACGGCTACCTGATCGAGCAGTTCCTGAACGCGAACGTCAACAAGCGCACCGACCGCTGGGGCGGCTCGATCGAGAACCGCAACCGCTTCGCGCTCGAGGTCGCGCGCGCCGCCGCCAACGCGATCGGCGCGGAGAAGCTCGGCATCCGCCTCTCGCCCTACGGCGCGTTCAACGCGACCGGCGCCTTCCCCGAGGTCGACGCGCAGTACGTCGCGCTGGTGAAGGAGCTCTCGAGCCTCGGCCTGCTCTACATCCACGTCCTCGACCACAGCGCCATGGGCGCGCCGAAGGTGCCCGACGCGATCAAGGCCAAGCTGCGCGAGACCTTCAAAGGCGCCTACATCGCCGCCGGCGGCTTCGACAAGGCGAGCGCGGAGCAGTGGCTGAAAGAAGGCCGCGCCGACCTGATCGCCTTCGGCCGCCCGTTCCTCGCCAACCCGGACCTGCCCGAGCGCTACCGCAAAGGCGCCGCGCTCAACGAGCCGGACATGGCGACGTTCTATACGCCGGGGGAGAAGGGGTACACCGATTATCCGAGGCTCTCGGCCGAGCCGGCGAGGGACGCCGCGCGATAGATGGCCGACGAATCAGCGGCTTGCGCGCTCGGCGAAAGAATCATCGAGCCGCCGGGCGCTTTCCCGTAACCTATACCGCTCCGTCGATGGGCGCGATCACCAAGGAGCATCCGACTTGCAGGAAATCCTGAATTACCTGAAGAGCCGCGGCGAGCAGCTCGACACCGACATCGCGAAAGCGACCGGCATGTCGATCGAGAACGTCCGCCGCAACGTGAACAAGCTCTCCGCCATGGGCGAAGTCATGGTGTGCCGCTCCATCCGCTTCCACAACGGCAAGGAGAAAGAGCAGCTCCTGTGCCGCATCTCCGGCTACATCCCGCCGCCCGCGCCCGGCCGCAAGCCCAAGGCGCAGCCGAAGATCCCGGTCTGAAGACCGCGCCGCCGGTTCAGGCGGCTTCCGTGCGCATCGGCACGGGCTCCCGCGGCGCCGCGCCGAGCCCGATGCGCTCGTACTCCGCGATCACCTGCGCGCCGAGCAGGAGCAGCGTCGCGGCGATCTCCAGGCTGAGCAGCACCACGATCGCGGTGGCGAGCGAGCCGTACACCACGCTCACCTGCGACAGCGTCGCGAAGTACCAGCCGAGCGCATAGCGGATCACCTCCCACAGCAGGCCCGCCGTCGCCCCGCCGACCAGCGCCGGCCGCACCGACGCGCTGCCCGCCGGCATGAAGTAGTAGATCGCCGAGATCAGCAGGATCTCCCCGGCCACGCCCGCGACGTAGATCAGGAAGCGCGACGTGCCGCCGAGCGAAAAGGCGTGCCCGAACACCACCAGGCTCTCCCCGCCGATCGCGATCAGCACCGCGATCATGTACGTCCCCGCGAACAGCGCCGCGCCGATCAGGAAGATATAGCCGAACGGCAGCAGCAGCGTGACGAAGAGCGGCCGCCTGCGCCTGCGCACCCGGTGCACGAAAATCACCGAGATCGCGCTCTCCAGCACCTTGAACCCGAGCTGCGCGAAAAACAGCATCGTCGCGAGCAGCACCCAGCCGACCGTGTCGCGATGCTCGAGAAACGACCGCAGCTCCCCCACCACCTCCCGGCTCTTCCCCGGCACCACGTACACCAGCGCCTGGCGCAACGTCTCCAGCAGCACCTCCCGGTCGATCACGTGCGACAGCGCGATCACGATCAGAATCAGCAGCGGCACCATCGACAACAGCGCGTAATACGCCACCGCGCCCGCGAGCAGCAGGCCTTGGTTCGCCTGAAAAGCCTTCAGCACCTGGAGCGTGAAGGCGCCGGGGTTCTTCAGGACGTGGATGGTCCTGGGGTCGATCAGGGTCATGGGGGCAAAGTTCGGTCGTTCAGGAACGAAACGCGAGATCGTCCAAGTACTTCTCGCGGCCCGCGCCGTCGAAGACCTCGCAC
>DATDMW010000202.1:0-6573 GCA_036518595.1 Burkholderiales bacterium | reverse complement strand
GGACTACGCCGACGAGCGCGCGCGCCGGCAGGTCGAGCGCGAGTTCAACGTCACCGACATGACCGATCTTCCGCCCGACAACACGGTGAGCGAGGGACGCTGGTTCACGAAGCAGGATTTCGACGGAGGCGCGGTGTCGGTCGAGAAGTGGATCGCCGAGCGCCTGGGCATCGGGCTCGGCGACCGGCTCGAGTTCGAGGCGGGAGGACGCAGCTTCAGCGCACCGGTGACGAGCATCCGCAAGCTCGAGTGGGACACGATGCGCACGAACTTCTTCTTCGTCACCACGCCGAAGCTGCTGCGCGACGCGCCCACGACGTACATGACAGGATTTCACAGCGGGGAGGCCGAGCTGACCGCGCGCCTGTCGCGCGCCTTCCCGAACCTCACCGTCATCGACGTCGGCTCGATCTTCCGCCAGGTGCGCGCCATGATGGACCAGGTGATCCGCGCCGTGCAGTTCGTGTTCCTGTTCGCGCTCGTCGCCGGGATGCTGGTGCTGTACGCGGCGCTGCTCGCGACGCAGGACGAGCGCGCGCAGGAGTCGGCGCTGATGCGCGCGCTCGGCGCGAGCCGTGCCCAGATCCTCGGCGCGCAGCGCGCCGAGTTCACCGTGCTCGGCCTGCTCGCGGGCGTGCTCGCCTCGCTCGGCGCCACGGCGATCGGCTGGGTGCTCGCCGAGCGCGTGTTCCAGTTCGATTACGTCTGGAACGCGTGGATCTGGGCGGTCGGGCCCGGGCTCGGGCTCGCGTGCATCCTGTTCAACGCGTGGGCGGGCGCGAGAGCCGCGCTCAGCCGGCCGCCGATCGCGGCGCTGCGCGAGGCGGCGTGAGCGCGCCGCCGGCGCCTTACGAGCGGGTCGGGGGCGACGCGATCGTGCGCGCGCTCGTCTCGCGGTTCTACGACCTGATGGACTCGGACTCCCAGTACGCCGGCATCCGCGGGCTGCACCCGGCCGACCTCGCCCCGGCGCGCGAGAAGCTCTACCTCTTTCTTTCGGGCTGGCTCGGCGGCCCGCAGCTCTACGCCGCGAAGTACGGCCATCCCATGCTGCGGGCGCGCCACCTGCACGCCGCGATCGGGATCGCCGAGCGCGACCAGTGGCTCGCGTGCATGTCGCGCGCGATGGCCGACGTCGAAATCGAGGAAGGCCTGCGCCGGGAGCTATACAATGCCTTCTACAAGACCGCGGACTGGATGCGGAACAGGGAAGGATGAAGGCGCTTCGATGGACTCGGTGCTGTTCGGCCTGACGTTTCTCGTCGCCGGCGTGGCGATCGGCGGCGTCGCCGTCTGGCTGGTCATTCGAGAGAAGCTGAAGACCGCCGAAGACCGCGCGCGGGCCGAGACCGCGGTCGAGCTCGCGACCCTGCGCGAGCGCCTCGAGGCGCAAAAGGACAAGCTCGCCTTCGTGTCCGAGGCGAGAGAGGACCTCGGCGCCCGCTTCAAGAATCTCGCCAACGAGATCCTCGAAGAGAAGTCGCGGCGCTTCGACGAGACGAACCGGCAGGGCCTCGAGACGCTGCTCAAGCCGCTGCGCGAGAAGATCGGCGAGTTCCAGGCGAAGGTCGAGCAGACGTACGACAAGGAGTCGCGCGAGCGGCTCACGCTTCAGAGCGAGATCAAGCGCCTCGCCGAGCTGAACGTGCAGATCAGCGAGGACGCGGACAATCTCGCGCGGGCGCTGAAGGGCGACTCGAAGACGCAAGGGACCTGGGGCGAGCTGGTGCTCGAAAAAGTGCTCGAGAGCTCGGGGTTGCGCCTGAACGAAGAATACGTCGTGCAGAAAGCCTTCCTGAACGAGGACGACCGGCGTTCGCGCCCCGACGTCGTCGTCAATCTCCCCGAGAAGCGGCACGTCGTCATCGATTCCAAGGTCTCGCTCACGGCGTACGACCGCTATGTCGCCGCCGAGGACGAGTCGGAGCGCCAGGTGGCCCTGCGCCAGCACGCCCTGTCGGTCCGCTCGCACATCATGGAGCTCTCGGCGAAGAACTACCAGAACCTGTACGGGCTCGAGTCGCTCGACTTCGTGCTGATGTTCGTCCCGGTCGAATCCGCGTGCATGCTCGCGATGCAATCCGAGCGCGACCTGTTCCTGGACGCGCTGCGCAAGAACGTCCTGATCGTCAGCCCGAGCAGCCTGATCGGCGTGCTGCGCACGATCGCCCACATCTGGCGCCAGGAATACCAGAACCGCAACGCCAAGGAGCTCGCGCGGCACTGCGCCGCGCTCTACGACAAGTTCGTCGGCTTCGTCGAGGACCTGGAGGACATCGGCCGCAAGCTGGAGGCCACGCGGCTGAGCTACGAGGGGGCGAAGAGCAAGCTCTCGTCGGGCCGCGGAAATCTCATCCGGCAGGCCGAGCGCATCCGCAGCCTCGGCGTGAAGCCCGCGAAGGCCCTGCCCGCGCACCTCGTGGAGGAGGCCGTCGACAACGCCGAGAGCGATCTCGACCAGCAGATGAGCCTCGACGAAGAACCGGCGGCGAACGTCGTGCGGCTCCCGGAGGAGCGCAAGAACCCGTAGCACCGAGCCGGCGCCGCCGGCATTTACGCCAGGGGAGAGCCGTGATGAAGCGAAGCATCCGCGCTGCAATCGTTCTCGCCGCCGCGCTCGCGGCGCCGTCCTACGCCCAGGACGATTTCTCCAAGGTCGAGATCCAGACGCAGAAGCTCGCCGACACGGTCTACATGATGACCGGCTCGGGCGGCAACCTCGGGCTCTCGGCCGGCGAGGACGCGGTGTTCCTGATCGACGACCAGTTCGCGCCGCTCACGCCCAAGATCGAGGCCGCGATCGCGAAGATCACCGACAAGCCGGTGAAGTTCGTGCTGGACACGCACTGGCACTTCGATCACACCGGGGGCAACGAGAACCTCGGCAAGACCGGGGCGGTGATCTTCGCCCACGAGAACGTGCGCAAGCGCCTCTCCACCGAGGGCTTCATCGAGTTCCTCGGCATGAAGACCAGCCCGTCGCCGAAGGCCGCGCTGCCGCTGATCACGTTCACCCGCGACCTGACCTTCCACATCAACGGCGACGAGGTGTTCGTGCTCTATGCGCCGAACGCGCATACCGACGGCGACGCCATCATCCACTTCAAGAAGAGCAACGTCATCCACACGGGCGACACCTTCTTCAACAGGATGTACCCGTTCATCGACACGTCGAGCGGCGGGACGCTCGACGGCATGATCCGCGCGGCCGACCTGGTGCTCAGGCTCGCCGACGACGACACGAAGATCATCCCAGGCCACGGTCCGCTCGGGAACAAGGCCGATCTCCAGGCCTACCGCGACATGCTCGCGGACGTCGCTGCGCGCATGCGCCGGCTCGTGCGCCAGGGCAAGACGCTCGACCAGGCCGTCGCGGCGAAGCCGACGGCCAAGTTCGACGAGCAGTGGGGGAAGGGCTTCCTGCCGCCCGAGAAGTTCGTGGCGATGCTCTACGGCAACCTGAAGCGCTAGCGCCTCTAGAACCGGCGCGCGATGCTGATGCTCGCGTAGTGGTTGGAGGTGCGCTCCGCGAGCGGGCTGCGTCGGGCGTCGCCTTCGAGCCTTCGGGCCTCGATGCTCCACAGCGCCGTCCATCGCGGATTGAAGTCGTAGCCGCCGAGCAAGCCCAGGCTCGCGAACATCACGCCGCCTTTCGCCGCGAACGCCGGGAGCCCGCTCGTCACGGATTCCTCGGGCGTGATGCCGTAGAGCGTGTTGGTCGATTTCTGGCTGGCCCAGGTGGTCTGCCCGAACACGCCGATGCTCACGGGACCGTGGCCGTAGACGCCCATCGTGCCGCGCAGGTCGATCTGGTCGCCGCGGATCGCCTCGGCGTTCGAGCGCTGCCGCAGGAGCACGTTCACCGGCGCCGGGCCGATCTTGCCGTCCCATTCCAGGTGCAACCCGAGCGACGCGCCGACGTCGAGATCGGGGATGTCGTGCTCGCGCAGGAACGGCGACTCGCTGCGCTTGCGTCCCGGCTCGTAGGCGAGCTGGATGCCGAACGCGAGGCCGGGCGCGATCTCCATGCGCGCGCCGCCCTCGAGCATCCCCTGGGTCGTGCGCGCGAACCACGGACGGCCGTAATAGCGCACCGCAGGGATCACATCGGTCTTCTGCGACGCCGAGCCGTCGTACGCCGGGCGCGTCCGCACCCCGGCGCCGAGCAGCGCGTAGTCGTCGGCGCTCTGCGCGCTCGCACCGAGCGCGGGAAACGCGAAGATCATGGCGGCTGCCCATCTCGCGGAACTTCGCATTCGAATGTCGCTCCCGGCAAAGGCCGCAAGGATAACCGACCGGCGCGGTTTTCCCAAGCCGCGGCCTCACCATTCCGCGCCGACGCCGAGGAGCAGCGTCGCGTCGACCGGCTTGCGCCCCGCCGCGGGCTCGCGCTCCCAGTCGACGTTGAGCGAGGCGTTCGCGACCATGCCCTTCGCCACCGGCACGCGCACGCCGGTGCGGCTGCGCAGCGTCACCTGCCGCGTGTCGTGAAGGTTCCAGAAGCCTTCCTCCTCGTGCACGAGCTCCGCCGTCTTCGCGCCGAGCCAGTGCGACAGGCGCACGTCCCAGCCGAGCGCGGGATAGTGCTCGTCGGGCGCGGTGATGCGCAGCGTCCTCACCGCGTCGAGGCCGGCGCCGAACGTGAGCTTCGTGATCTCGCTGTCGAGCAGCTGCCAGCCGAAGCCGCCGCCGAGCGTCGAGCGCAGGCTGATGTCCTTGAACCGGTCGCGCTCGAGCGACGCCCGGGCGTAGATGAAGTGCGCCGGGTCGAGGAGAAAATGGTCGCGCTTGAGCGACCCGAGCCAGTTCGACGCGGTCTCCTCGCCCGAGACCGACTCGCGCCGCGCCTTTCCGCTCAAGATGTAGCGCACGTCGCTCGAGCGCGCGGTGAGCTCGCCGTCGGCCTGGCCGCGGCCGCTGCGGCTGTTGCCCGAGGTCCAGGTCCCGGAGACATTGAGCCGCGTCTTGTACGCGAACGCGTGTCCCCATTCCTCGGGCGACGGATTGATGTAGACGATGCGGTCCGCCCGCACGTCGGACTCGTCGCCCGAGAACCAGAACAGGCTCGACGCCGGCTCGCCCTCGACCACGATCTCGACCGGGGCATCGGTCTGGATCGACTTGACCTGGCTCCATCGCAGCTCGACCGTGCCGGCATAATCGGTATCGACGTCGAGCGTGTCGCCGGCCTTGTGCTTCACCTTGCCGGTGATCCGGTCGCCGTTCTGCATGACGACGATGTCGGCGCGCGCGCCCGGACCGGCGAGCAGCGCGGCCGCGAGGACGAGGAAGAACGCCAGCCCGCGAAGGATGCCGCGCGACCTCAAACCGGCTCCAGGGGAGATGGGACAATGCGAATGCTGGCCGCGGATTGTGTCATTTGCCGCCGGCCGGCATCGTCCATTTGATGGAATCGCGGGAAATGCACGGCGATCGAATGTCGGCTTTTCGCGACGGTGCGGCGAGCGCCGTCTCGCTGCTCTTCGGCATGGTGCCCTGGGGCCTGGTCGCGGGCCTCGCGATGGTGAGCGCCGGGCTCACGCCTGCGCAGGCCGTCGTGATGGGGCTGCTCGTGTACGCGGGCTCGGCGCAGCTCGCCGTGCTGCCGCTTCTCATCGCGAAAGCGCCGCTCTGGGTGATGTACGCGACCGCGCTCGCGGTAAACCTCCGTTACGTCATCTACAGCGCCGTTCTCGCGCCTTACTTCGAGCGCCTGTCGCGGCCGTGGCGCGTGCTGCTCAGCTACGTCATGGTCGATGCGATGTTCGCGCTCTTCGTCGGCCGCTTCCGCCCGGAAGACCGGGCCCCGCACCGGCACTGGTTCTTCCTCGGCGGCTCCGTGGTCCTGTGGATCGGCTGGCAGGCGGCGTCCTGGCTGGGCATCTTCGGCGGGGCGCTCATCCCGCGCGCATGGTCGCTCGAGTTCGCCGCGACGCTGTCGCTCATCGCGCTGCTCATGCCGCTGCTCTACGACCGCGCGGTCGTGCTCGGCGCGCTCGCCGCCGGAGGCGTCGCCCTCGCCGGGGCCGGGCTGCCCTTCAACCTCGGGTTGATCTGCGCGATCGCCGCCGGCATCGCGGCGGGGCTGGCGGCCTCACGCGTGCAGCGCGCCCGCGCGCGGGGAGCCTGACGTGGCCGATTCCTGGCTCGGGTGGACCCTGATCGCCGGAACGGCGGCGCTCGTATACCTTACGCGCGCCGTGTTCGTGCTTCCCGGCAGCCGGTTGCGACTGCCCCCGCTTGCCGAGCGCGTGCTGCGCTACGCGCCCGCGGCCGCGCTCGCCGCGATCATCGCGCCCGATCTCGCGCTGGTCCACGGCGCGCTCGCGGTGTCGCCCGACAATCCGCGCCTCGTCGGCGGAATCGTCGCGTTCGCGGTCGCGGCGGCGACGCGCAGCGTCACGCTCACCATCATCGTCGGGATGCTGGCGATGACCGCGGTGCGGCTGATCGCGGCGTAGCCATGCGGGCGCGTCCGCTCCTCGCGTCGTGCGTCGTCGCCGCGCTGGCGGCCGCGTGCGCGATGCTGCCCATGCGCGAGCGGACGGCCGACGCCTTCGCGGCGCGCGTACG
>DATDMW010000201.1:0-2125 GCA_036518595.1 Burkholderiales bacterium | reverse complement strand
AGCGGGCCGCGGTTCGCGGCGCGCGCGCGCCGCTGCACCTCGGCCTCGCGCTCGGGACGGTAGGCCTTGCCGTTGCCCTTCAGCTTGCCGATCGCCTGCGCGTGCGCGGCGCGCTCGTTCAGCAGCTCGAGCAGCCTGTCGTCGAGGGCGTCGATCGCGGCCCGGTGCTTGGCGATGTCGTCGGCCATGGGCTCGATGATAGCCCTAGACCGCGGGCAGGTAGCGGACCGCGAGGACGCCCTTGATGCGGCACAGCTGCTCGATCAGCGAGCCCTTCACCGGGCTGTCGACGTCGACCAGCGTGTAGGCCATCTCTCCCCTGGACCGGTTCATCATGTTGTGGATGTTGAGCTGCTCGTTCGCCATCGCGCTCGAGATCTGCCCGACCATGTTGGGCACGTTGGCGTTGGCGATCGCGACGCGGTAAGGCGACTCGCGCCCCATCACGACGTCGGGAAAGTTCACGGCGTTCTGGATGTTGCCGTTCTCGAGGTACTCGCGCACCTCGTCGACGACCATGACGGCGCTGTTGTCCTCGGCCTCGCGCGTCGAGGCGCCGAGGTGCGGCAGCGCGATGACCGCCGGGTTGCCGCAGAGGACTTCCGCCGGGAAATCGGTGACGTAGGTCCTGAGCTTCTTCGACTCGAGCGCCTTGGCGACCGCCTTGGCGTCGACGATCTCCTCGCGCGAAAAGTTGAGCAGGATCGCCCCCGCGTGCGCCAGGTCGAGGTTCTTGGCGTTGATCAGGTGCTTCGTCGCCGGCAGCAGCGGCACGTGGACCGTGACGAACTGGCACGTCTTGAGCACTTCCTCGATCGAGTTGGCGCGCTTCACCTGCGACGGCAGGCTCCACGCCGCCTCGACCGTGATCTGCGGATCGTAGCCGAGCACGTTCATCCCGAGCTTGATCGCCGCGTCGGCGACGAGGCTGCCGATCTTGCCCAGGCCGATCACGCCGAGCGTGTGGTGCGGCAGCTCCATGCCCGCGAACTGCTTCTTCTCGGCCTCGACGCGCTCGCCGAGCGTCTTGTCGTCGCAGTCGAGCGCGCTCACGAAATTCACCGCGGGCACCAGGTTACGCGCCGCCATCAGCATTCCGGCGAGCACCAGCTCCTTCACCGCGTTCGCGTTCGCGCCCGGCGCGTTGAACACCGGCACGCCGCGCTCGCTCATCTTCTTCACCGGGATGTTGTTCGTGCCCGCACCCGCGCGGCCGATGGCGCGCACGGTGTCGCCGATCTCCATCGCGTGCATGTCGGCCGAGCGCACCAGGATCGCGTCGGGCTTGGCGACTTCCTTGCCGCACTTGTACCGCTCGCCGGGGAGGCGCTTGAGGCCCGCCGGCGAGATCTGGTTCAGCACCAGGATTTCGTACTTTTTCGCGGCCATCCCGAGACTATAAACCAAGCGCGCGCTCAGCCGTGCTTCGCCTCGAACTCGCGCATGTACTCGACCAGGCGCCGCACGCCCTCGATCGGCATCGCGTTGTAGATGGAGGCGCGCATGCCGCCGACCGAGCGGTGGCCTTTGAGCTGGAACATGCCGCGCGCTTCGGCGCCCTTCAGGAACTCGGCGTCGAGCTTGGCGTCGGCGAGCGTGAACGGGATGTTCATGCGCGAGCGGTCCTGCTTCCGGACCGGGCTCTTGAAGAAGCCGCTCGAGTCGAGATAGTCGTACAGCAGCTTCGATTTCTCGATGTTCTTCTTCTCCATCGCGGCCAGCCCGCCCTGGCGCTTCAGCCACTGGAACACGAGGCCGGCGATGTACCACGAGTAGGACGCGGGCGTGTTCGACATCGAGTCGGCCTCCGCCTGCACCTTGTAGTCGAGCACGGTCGGCGTGTTCGGCGACGCGCGTCCCAGCAGGTCCTCGCGCACGATCACGATCACCAGGCCCGCGGGCCCGATGTTCTTCTGCGCGCCGGCATAGATCAGGCCGAACTTCGAGACGTCGAGCGGGCGCGACAGGATGTGCGACGAGGCGTCGGCGACGAGCGGCACATGGCCCGTGTCCGGGATCCAGTGGAACTCGACGCCGCCGATGGTCTCGTTCGAGGTGTAGTGCACGTACGCCGCCTTGGGGTCGAGCTGCCAGCCCGACTGCTCGGGCGCGAAGGTGAAGTTCT
>DATDMW010000200.1:0-4137 GCA_036518595.1 Burkholderiales bacterium | reverse complement strand
CCGAGAGCCCGCGCTGGCTGATCACCCACGGGCGCGCCGAGCGCGCCGAGGCCGAGGTCGCGGCCATCGAGGCGGCGGTCGCGGCCGAGCGCGGCCCGCTGCCCGCGGCGCACGGGGCGCTCGCGATGCGCATGCGCGGGCACGTCGCCTGGTCCGAGATCGCACGCCTCATGGCTTTCCGCTACCGCCGCCGCGCGGTGCTCGGGCTTTCGCTCATGGCGTCGCAGGCGTTCTTCTACAACGCGATCTTCTTCACCTACGGGCTGGTGCTGACGCGCTTCTACGGCGTCGCCGACGAGCGCATCGGCGCCTACATCCTGCCGTTCGCCCTGGCGAACTTCGCCGGCCCGCTCGTCCTCGGGTGGCTGTTCGATACCGTGGGCCGGCGCAAGATGATCGCGCTCACCTACGCGCTCGCGGGAGCGGGGCTGATCGGCGCGGGCTGGGCCTTCGCGCGCGAGGCGCTCGACGCGCAGGGACTCACGCTCGCGTGGGCGGCGATCTTCTTCGTCGCGTCGGCGGCGGCGAGCTCGGCCTACCTGACGGTGAGCGAGGTCTTTCCGCTCGAGATCCGCGCCGTCTCGATCTCGATCTTCTACGCGATCGGGACCGGGGTCGGGGCGCTGCTGACGCCGGCGCTCTTCGGCGCGCTGATCGGGACGGGCAGCCGCGAATGGCTGTTCGGCGGCTACGCGGCCGCCGGTCTGCTGATGTGCGCGGCCGCGGCGGTCGCGTGGATCGCGGGCGTCGACGCCGAGCGCAAGCCGCTCGAGGCGGTGGCGGCGCCGCTCAGCTCGGATCCGGTTCCGGAAGCGGTCGCGGGATGAATCCCGAAAAGACGAATTGAAAAGGAACGAGAACGCAGATGACGCAGGGAACGCAGGGAACGTCGTATTCGCTGGAAGTCCATCCGAAGCTGCCGCAGCGCCTCGCGCGCCTCGAGGAGCTGGCGGGCAATCTCTGGTACAGCTGGGACCGCGCGACGCGCGCGCTGTTCGCGCGTCTCGATCCCGATCTGTGGGAGGCGACCGGGCACTCGCCCAAGGCGCTGCTGAAGCGCATCGACCAGCAGCGGCTGCTCGACGCGGCTACGGACCCGATCTTCCTGTCCGCGTTCAACCGCGTGCTGTCGGCGTTCGACACCTACCACTCGGAGCGCTTCTCCAAGCCGGGCACGGCGGCGCTGCAGCCGGGAGACCAGGTCGCGTACTTCTGCGCCGAGTTCGGCTTCCACGAGAGCTTCCCGATGTACTCGGGCGGCCTCGGCATCCTCGCGGGCGACCACTGCAAGGCGGCGAGCGATCACCAGCTGCCGTTCATCGCGATCGGGCTGCTCTACCGCCAGGGCTACTTCGTGCAGACCGTCGACGCGGAGGGCAGCCAGCGCGCCGAGTACGTCGACTCGGATTTCGAGAACCTGCCGGTCGCGCCGGTGAGGAAGAGCGACGGCTCGCCGCTCACGATCGAGCTGCCGCTGCCGGGGCGATCGCTCCAGGTGAAGGTGTGGCAGGCGCGCGCGGGCCACGTGACGCTCTACCTGCTCGACACCGACGTGCCGGAGAACCGCGAGAACGACCGCCACATCGCGCACCGTCTCTACGGCGGCGACCGCACGACGCGCCTGGAGCAGGAGATCATCCTCGGCATGGGCGGCGTGCGCGCCATCATCGCGATGGGCCTGCGGCCGAGCGTGTGGCACATCAACGAGGGCCACGCGGCGTTCCTGATCCTCGAGCGCATGCGCTACCTCGTGCTCGGGGGCCTGGAGTTCGAGACCGCGCTCGAGGCGGTCGCGTCCAACACCGTGTTCACGACGCACACGGCGGTGCCGGCGGGCCACGACCAGTTCCCGGAGCAGATCATCCGCCCGTTCCTCGAGGCCTACTGCGCGGAGCTGCGCGTCCCGGTGGAGAAGGTCGCGTCGCTCGCGCGCGTCGCCAGCGGCGGGGACTTCAACATGACGGCGCTCGCCGTGCGCGGCTCGCGCTTCCAGAACGGCGTGTCGCGCATTCACGGCGACGTCTCGGCGGAGATGCTGCGCGACTTCTGGCCGAAGGTGCCGTTCAGGGAAAACCCGATCCGCTACATCACGAACGGCGTGCACGTGCCGACGTTCCTCGCGCCGGAGTGGGGCGACGTGTTCGACCGCTATCTCGGCATCGGCTGGCTGCACCGGCTCGACGATCCGGCCACGCTGCGCGAGATCGAGGCGATCCCGGACCACGAGTTCTGGAGCGTGCGCCAGACGCTGAAGACGCAGCTGCTCGAGATGCTGCGCGCGAGGCTGCGCACGCAGCACTTCCGCAATCACGGCAGCGAGTCTCACCTCGACCGCATGCTGCGCCTCGCCGATCCCAACGAGCCCAACGTGCTCACCGTCGGCTTCGCGCGGCGCTTCGCGACGTACAAGCGCGCGGCGCTGCTGTTCTCCAACCTCGACGTGCTGCGCCAGATCGTCGGCGACTCGAAGCGGCCTATCCTGTTCATCTTCGCGGGCAAGGCCCACCCGGCCGACGAGCCGGGGCAGGACCTGATCCGGCGCATCGTGCGCGCGTCGCGCATGCCCGAGTTCGAAGGGAAGATCCTGTTCGTCGAGGGCTACGACCTCAACATCGCGCGGCGCCTGGTCACCGGCGTCGACGTGTGGCTGAACAACCCGGTGTATCCGCTCGAGGCCTGCGGCACGTCGGGCATGAAGGCCGGGATGAACGGCGCGGTGAACCTCTCGGTGCTCGACGGCTGGTGGGACGAGGCGTACGCGCACGACAACGGCTGGGCGATCAAGCCGGCGCCGTCCTCGTTCGACCCCGAGCGCCGCGACCGTGAGGAGGCGCACACGCTGTACGAGATCCTGCAGGATCACGTGCTGCCCCTCTACTACGAGCGCGACCACAAGCCGTACTCGCCCGGCTGGGTGCGCATGGCGAAGCGCTCGATGGCCGCGCTGCTGCCGCGGTTCAACGCGTCACGGATGCTGAACGAGTACGTGTCGAATTTCTACGGAGCGGCGTCGCGCCAGGGCTGGCGGCACGCGGAGAAGGATTACGAGGGCGCGCGCACGCTCGCGCAATGGAAGGCGCGCGTGCGCGGCGCGTGGCCGGGCGTGTCGGCGCGGCGGGCCGATGCGGCGGTGCGGCGCATCGAGTTCGGCGCGAGCGTGCCGGTCGAGGTGCGCGTGCGGCTGAACGGGCTCGCGCCGGAGGACGTGGCGGTCGAGCTGCTGATGGAGCGCAACGACCGGCAGCCGGTCGAGCACCAGGCGTACATGCTCGCGCCGGCGGGCGGCGAGGGCCGAAGTGGAGATGCGGGCGAGCATCGCTATGCGCTCGAGCTGAAGCCCGAGATGTGCGGCAAGCTCGACTACCGCATCCGGCTCTATCCCAAGCACCCGCTCATGACCCATCCCTTCGAGATGGGCCTGATGGTGTGGATCTAGGGGTCGAGGCGCGTGTAGAGGGCGGGGACGCCGAGCCCGACGATGAAGAGCGTGAGCGCGACGAGCGGCGCTCGCACCGCCAGGATCGCGAGCGGCACCAGGAGGCAGATCAGGATCAGCGTGCACGGCACGACGATGCGCCGCTTCTTCAGCAGGAACTCGAAGCCGATGCGGTCGAAGCGGAACTTGTGCGGCGGCAGCTTCCCCGCCTTCTCGAGCGCGCGCTCCTGGACCCAGCCGAAGAAGAGATAGATCTGCGCCATCGTGCCCGCGACCCAGACGAAGAGGCCGCAGAGGAACGCGAGGAACTTGAGGCCGGCGCCCGCGGGCGGCGGCGCCAGCCGCGGCACCGACAGCATCGTGGTCGCCGCGCACACCGTGGCGATCAGGACGAAGATCAGCACGATGACCGCGAGGTAGCCGATGCGCTGCCCCACGTAATCCCGGAACAGATCCTCGTTCTGGAACGCGTTCGCCAGCTGCTGCAGGTCGCGCAGCACGCCGCGCGGCATGAAATGCGCGAGCAGGTCGGCGGCGGTCGTGACGGGACGGCGGGCCTGGGGTTTCGCGGACGGCTTGGCAAGGGCCATGGCGCTTCTCCTCGTTCTCGCGCGCTTTGGGCGGCGCGTGACGACAGCATAACCGCGCCCCGGACGGGATGCAGTCCGGCGCGAAAAAGCCCCGTGGATTTGTGCCGCTCC
>DATDMW010000199.1:0-2475 GCA_036518595.1 Burkholderiales bacterium | reverse complement strand
CGGTAGCGCAGGCCGTGCCGCGCGCTGGCGTCGCGCACCATCGCCGCCAGCGCCGGATAGTGGACGTGGCACACGCGCGCGAAGAGATGGTGCTCGACCTGGAAGTTGAGCCCGCCCAGGTACCAGCCGAGGAGCGCGTTTCGCGGCGCGAAGTCCACCGTCGTCGAGAGCTGGTGTTCGGCCCAGTCGCCCCGCTCCGCCGTGGCATCGACGAACTCGGCGTCGTCCATGCAGTGCGCGAGCTGGAAGACGGCGGCGAGCACGTTGCCGAGCGTCGCCACCGCGATCGCCCAGAGCGCGACCAGGCCCCACCCCGGGTGCAGCATCGCCGGAATCACCACCGCCCAGGCGAGGAAGACCCCCTTGCCGGCGAGCAGCGAGAGCCGGTCGCGGGGGCGCAGGCGCGACAGCTCGCGCAGATCGTCGAAGAACCACCACTTGAGCGGAAACACCGCGTAGATGAGCCAGACATAGAGATGCTGGAAGCGATGCCAGGCGCGCCGGCGTTGCCACGGCGCGAGGCGGAGGAAGGGCGATCCTCCCTCGAGGTCGGGATCGGCGCCGGCGATGTTCGTGTACGTGTGGTGCCGGACGTTGTGCTTCTCGCGCCAGAGCACCGAGCTCGCGCCGACCAGGTCGAGCGAGAGCGAGACGATCCGGTTGACCCGCGCGCTCGACGAGGTCGCGCCGTGATTCGCGTCGTGCATGGCGCAGAAGCCCACGCCCGCCATGGCGAACCCGATGGAGACGGCCAGCAGCGCGAGCGTCCACGCCGGCAGCGGCGCGAACACCGCCAGCGCCCACGACGCCGCGAGCCAGGAGAGCATCACGGCGATCTTCGCGCCGATGCGCCAGCCGCCGTGCCGCGAGCGGCCGCTCCCCTCGAAGAAGTCCTGCGCGCGCTGCTGCAGCTCGGCGTGGAACGCGCCGCGGCCGGTGAAGCGAACCTGCGGCGTGGTGGGGTTCATCCTGCCAAGTAGTGTCGGCGAGTCACCGGGGGGTCATCGCGCGCGCTTCGACGGCAGCCGGCGGCGGAAGTAGCCGCCGGTCAGTCTCCTCCACGACGCGCCGGCGGCGCGCCACCAGCGCGGAGCGGAGGAGCGCCGTCGTCCGTCATCCGGTCATTCGCCGTGGAGTGCCAGTCGGAACGGCGCGGGCGGTCGGGCGCGAACGGCGCAGGCGGCTCGAACAGCTTCCGGTCGCGCCGATCGCTCAGCCGCTCGACCCACCCGCGAAACCGGCCCAGGACGTCCCCGACGTGCTTCATTGCGGTCGCCTCCCCGTCCGGAGGTCGACGACGGTCGGCGCGGGCGTGCCGGGAGGATAGTCACGCGGGCCGCGGCGCGCCGACGCGCTGGCAGCGGGCCGCCTCGCCCCGACCTACGTTCGAGGGCATGGTCCCGTCTCGCATGATGGCAGCGCCGCGCCCGGGGTGGCGCGGCTTCGCGGGCTCGCTCAAGCGCGACTGGACGCGCAACGGCCTGACCGACGCCGCCGCCGCGCTCACGTTCTACGCCGTCCTCGCCCTCTTCCCGTTCATCCTCTTCACCGTCGCGGCGGCGAGCCTGATCCTCCGGATCGATCAGGTGCAGGCGCTCGGAGCGGCTCTCGCGCGCGACACGCCGGCAGCGCTCGCGCCGATCCTGCTCGCCCGATTCCGGGAGCTCGCCTCGCGACCGAGGGTGGGCATGCTGACGTTCAGCGCGATCGCCGCGATCTGGTCGGCGACGGCCGGCGTCAAGAGCCTCGTGACCGCGCTGAACTCGGCCTGCGGCGTGCCCGAGACCCGGCGCGCGTGGAGGGTCTACGCGATGGCCTTCGCCTTCATGCTCGGCTCGTCGGTCCTGGTCCTTCTCGCGGCCGCGACCGCGCTCGCGGCGCCGCTCGCCGCGAGCAAGCTCGGGGCCTCCTCGGGAGCCCTCGCCGTCTGGCTGCGGATCGGCGCCGCGTCGCTGATGATGATCGTCTGGGCTGCGCTCTTCTACGTCCTCCCGGACGTCAGGCAGACCGTGCGATCGATCATCCCCGGGTCGATCGCCGGAGTGCTCGTCTGGCTCGCGGCGACGCTCGTCTTCTCGTTCTACGTCTCGCACTTCGGGAGCTTCGGCGTCGTCTATGGCGCCCTGGGGGGGATCGTCATCCTCCTCATCTGGATGTGGCTCTCCTCGCTCGCCTTGCTCCTCGGCGCGGAGATCAACGCGCTCCTTCGTCGCCGGGCCGACTGGCGAGGCGGCGCCGCGTTGACACATCGGGGACGCAGTCCATAGGGTCTTTGATGCTCCTCCACTTTCTCGGCGAGCACCGCGACGAAATCCTCGCGAAGGCCCGCGCGCGCGCCATCACGAGAAAGGCGCCGGCGGCGGATCCGGCCGAGATCGAGAAGGGCATCCCGCTGTTCTTCGATCAGCTCGTCTCGATCCTCGAGGGCCGCACTCCCGCGAAGGAGCTGAAGAGCGACGCCGTCTTCCACGGCGG
>DATDMW010000198.1:0-10625 GCA_036518595.1 Burkholderiales bacterium | reverse complement strand
CGGGCGCGCTCGAGCGCAGCCGCGCCGGGCTCGCGGTCGCGGTGACCGGGATCGCGGGACCCGCGGGCGGTACGCCCGCGAAGCCGGTCGGCACCGTATGTTTCGCATGGGCGAGCCGCGGCGGGCGGGCGCGCAGCGTGGTCCGTCGCTTCGACGGCGACCGCGAGAGCGTGCGCCGCCAGTCGGTGATCGCGGCGCTCGAAGGCGTGCTCGACTCGCTCGAGGGCTGAAAAAATCGTGGCCCGGTCTTGGACCGGCCGCGCCGCTCCCCTATATTGAGGGGATGGGCTTTCTCGACATCCGAGCCGCCGGCATGCGCCCCGCCGCCGTGGCGGGCATGTTCTATCCGGCGGATCCCCGGATCCTCGAGCGCGACATCGACGCCATGCTCGAGGCGGCCGGTGAGCGAGCGCTCGCGCCGGGGTTCCCGAAGCTGGTCATCGTTCCGCACGCGGGGTACGTCTACAGCGGCCCGGTGGCCGCGAACGCGTACGCCGCGCTCGCGCCCGCGCGCGGGCTGGTGCGGCGCATCGTGCTGCTCGGGCCTTGCCACCGCGTCCCGGTGCGCGGCCTGGCGCTGCCCGCGGCGCGCGCCTTCCAGACGCCGCTCGGGCGGGTACCGGTCGACGCCGATGCTGTAGCCGCGCTGCGCGGGCTAGCGCAGGTGACCGAGTCCGCCGCCACGCACGCGCAGGAGCACGCGCTCGAGGTGCAGCTGCCGTTCCTGCAGCGGGTGCTGGGCGAGTTCTCGCTGGTTCCGCTCGTCGTCGGCGACGCGGCGGCCGACGAGGTCGCCGAGGTGATCGAGCGGCTCTGGGGCGGCCCGGAGACCGTCATCGTGATCAGCTCGGACCTCTCGCATTACCTTCCCTACGACGTGGCGCGCCGCGTGGACGGCGCGACGCTGAAGAGCATCCTCGGCTTCCAGACCGGGATCGCGCACGACCAGGCGTGCGGCGCGACGCCCATCGCCGGCGCCCTGGTCGCGGCGAGGCGCCGCGGCCTCGCGCCCGAGCTGCTCGACTACCGCAACTCGGGGGACACGGCCGGCGACCGGCGCCAGGTGGTCGGCTACGCGTCGTTCGCGTTCGCGGACAAAGCCGCCTATGGGCGCGCGCACGGCGAGCAGTTGCTCGCGATCGCGCGCGCGTCGATCGCGAGCGCGTTCCGGCGCGACGCGGCCGTCCCGAAATTCGACGCGCCGTGGCTCCAGGAATGGCGCTCGAGCTTCGTCACGCTCAAGCTCGACGGCGAGCTGCGCGGCTGCGTCGGAGCGCTCGAGCCGCACCGCCCGCTCGCCGAGGACGTCGCCGCCAACGCGAGCGCCGCGGCGTTCCAGGACCCGCGCTTCGCGCCGCTGCGCGAGCCCGAGCTCGAGCGCACCGAGCTCGAGGTGTCGCTGCTGTCCGCGCCGACGCGGATCGCGTTCGACTCGCACGAGCAGCTGCTCGCGCGGCTGCGTCCCGGGGTCGACGGGCTGATCGTGCAGCTTCTCGACGACCCGTCCCGGCGGGCGACCTTCCTGCCGCAGGTGTGGGAATCGCTTCCCGAGCGCGAGGCCTTCGTCGCGCACCTGAAGCGCAAGGCCGGCCTCGCCGAGACCGAGCCGTCGGCGCGCTGCGTCTTCAAGCGCTACACCGTCCAGAAATGGCGCGAAGGCGACCCGCGGCCGTGAGCGCGCGTCCCGACCCGCATTTTCCCGGGCGCTGGTGGCACCTGCTGGCCGACGGCCGCCTGAAGTGCGACCTGTGTCCGCGCGACTGCAAGCTGCACGAAGGGCAGCGCGGCGCCTGCTTCGTGCGCATGCGCGAGAACGACGCGATGGTGCTGACGACCTACGGCCGCTCGTCGGGCTTCTGCGTCGATCCGGTCGAGAAGAAGCCGCTCAACCAGTTCTACCCGGGCTCGGCCATCCTCTCGTTCGGCACCGCGGGCTGCAATCTCGCGTGCAAGTTCTGCCAGAACTGGGACATCTCGAAGTCGCAGGACTTCGACCGGCTCGCCGACGCGGCCGATCCCGAAACGATCGCGAAGGCCGCGCTCCAGCTCGGCTGCCGCTCGGTCGCGTTCACCTACAACGACCCGGTCATCTTCGCCGAGTACGCGATGGACATCGCCGATGCCTGCCGCGAGAAGGGCGTGAAGGCGGTGGCGGTGACGGCCGGGTATATGCACCCGGAGCCGCGCCGCGAGTTCTACGCCAAAATGGACGCGGCGAACGTCGACCTCAAGGCGTTCACCGACGAGTTCTACTTCAAGACGTGCGGGGCGCGCCTGGCGCCGGTGCTCGACACGCTCGCGTACCTGAGGCACGAGACCGGCGTCTGGCTCGAGATCACGACGCTGCTGATCCCGGGAAAGAACGACTCCGACGCCGAGATCGACGCGGAATGCCGCTGGATCGCTCGCGAGCTCGGGCCGGACGTGCCGCTGCATTTCACCGCCTTCCACCCCGACTGGAAGATGACCGACCTGCCGGCGACGCCCGCGGCGACGCTCACCCGCGCGCGCCGCATCGCGCTCGGCCACGGGCTGCGCTATGTGTATACGGGCAACGTTCACGACCCGGAAGGCGGCAGCACCTACTGCCCGGGCTGCGGGACCGCGGTGATCGGGCGCGATTGGTACAAGATCCTCGATTACGGGGTCACCGAGGACGGCCGCTGCAAGGACTGCGGCCACGCGATCGCGGGCCGCTACGAGCGGTTCACAAAATCCTTCGGTTCCCGCCGGATTCCCGTCCGGCTCGCTTCCGCGTCCACCTGACCCGGAGCCGGGGCTTGCTTTTTCGGCCGGACTGTATAAAGATACAGTCAACCGGCTCGTCGCTCCGACCGTTTCATCCCTTCGAGCGAGCCTGTCCGGCGGCGGGCGCCCGCTTCAACGCACAATTGGGAGATAATCCAATGGTCAACGAAGGGAAGGTCATGGAAGAAGCGAAAGCCAAGGCGCTGCAGGCGGCGCTCGCGCAGATCGAGAAGCAGTTCGGCAAGGGCTCGATCATGAAGATGGACTCGGCCGCGGCGCAGGACGTGCAGGTGGTTTCGACCGGGTCGCTCGGCCTCGACATCGCGCTCGGCGTCGGCGGGCTGCCGCGCGGGCGGGTGGTCGAGATTTACGGGCCGGAATCCTCGGGCAAGACGACGCTGACCCTCTCGGTCATCGCCCAGATCCAGAAGATGGGCGGCACGGCCGCCTTCATCGATGCGGAGAACGCGCTCGACCCCCAGTACGCGAAGAAGCTCGGCGTGAAGATCGAGGACCTGCTCATCTCGCAGCCCGACACCGGCGAGCAGGCGCTCGAGATCGCCGACATGCTGGTGCGCTCGGGCTCGATCGACGTCATCGTCGTCGACTCGGTCGCGGCGCTCACGCCCAAGGCCGAGATCGAGGGCGAGATGGGCGAGCCGCAGATGGGCCTGCAGGCGCGGCTGATGAGCCAGGCGCTGCGAAAGCTCACCGCCAACATCAAGCGCACCAATACGCTCGTCATCTTCATCAACCAGATCCGCATGAAGATCGGCGTCATGTTCGGCAATCCCGAGACGACGACCGGCGGCAACGCGCTCAAGTTCTACGCCTCGTGCCGGCTGGACATCCGCCGCATCGGCTCGATCAAGAAGGGCGACGAGGTGATCGGCTCCGAGACCCGCGTCAAGGTGGTGAAGAACAAGGTCGCGCCGCCCTTCCGCGACACGGTCTTCGACATCCTTTACGGCGAGGGCGTGTCGCGCGAGGGCGAGATCCTCGAGCTCGGCGTCAACTGCGGCATCGTGGACAAGTCGGGCGCCTGGTACCAGTACAAGAAGGACCGCATCGGCCAGGGCAAGGACAACGCCCGCGACTATCTCAAGGAGAACCCCGAGCTCGCCGACGAGATCGAGGCGAAGATCCGCGAGAAGCTCGGGGTGAAGAATCCGATGGCGGCATCCGCGCCGGCGGTGACGGCCGAAGTCTAGTTTTACCCGAACGGCAGGGCGGATGGCGCGTCAACCCACCCTGAAGGAGCGCGCCATCCGACTCCTCGCCGGCCGCGAGCACACGCGCGCGGTGCTCGCCCGCAAGCTCGCCGGCCACGCCGGCCCCGAAGACGACCTCTCCGCGCTGCTCGACGAGCTGACGCAGCGCGGGCAGCTTTCCGAGTCGCGCTATGCCGAGGCCCGCGCGCGCCAGCTCGCGCGCAAGTTCGGCGCGGCGCGCATCGCGCACGAGCTTCGCGCCAAGGGCCTGCCCAAGGAGGCTGCGGAGGCCGCCGCGGCTGCGGCGCGCGAGACCGAGCTCGATCGCGCCCGCGAAGTCTGGAGCCGGAAGTTCGGGACCCCCCCCGAGTCGCGCGAGGAGAAGGCGCGGCAGATTCGCTTCATGCAATCGCGAGGCTTCTCCTTCGACACCATACGGACCGTGACGGGCGGAACCGAGGACGACTGAGTTCTGCCACAATCCGCCCCGGTATGCCTGAGGCGGACAACGGCTGGATCGACGAGATGCGCTCGGCGTATCTCTACCGCGTGCTCGCGGAAGTGGAGCGCGGGACACCTCGCGCGCAGATGTTCGACGGTCTCGCGAAGGAAGCCCGGGAGCAGGCGTCGATCTGGGCGAAGAGCGCGAAGCTCGCCGCCGTTCCCGAATTCAAACCCGACCTGCGCACCCGGGTCGTCGCCGCGCTCGCGCGGCGCTACGGCCCGCGGGCGATCCGCGGCATCCTCGCTGCGATGAAAGTGCGCGGGCTCTCGGTCTACAGCCACGCCGCGCCGGGACACCCGGCGACGACCTCGGTCGACGAGGTCGGCAAGCGCCATCGCGGGGTCGCGGGGCAGGGCAACCTGCGCGCCGCGGTGTTCGGCGTCAACGACGGCCTGGTCTCGAACGTGAGCCTGATCCTCGGCGTCGCGGGCGCGTCGCCGAGCCCGGGCGTCATCGTGCTCTCCGGGGTCGCGGGGCTGCTCGCCGGCGCCTTCTCGATGGCCGCGGGCGAGTACGTCTCGGTGCGCTCGCAGCGGGAGATGTACGAACACCAGATCGGCCTGGAGCGCGCAGAGCTCGCCGAGTACCCCAAAGCCGAGGCCGAGGAGCTGGCGCTGATCTACGCGGCGCGCGGCATGCCGCAGGCCGAGGCGCACGCGCTGGCAACGCGCACCATCGCCGATCCCCGGCAGGCGCTCGATACGCTCGCGCGCGAGGAGCTTGGGCTCAACCCCGACGAGCTCGGCTCGCCCTGGGGCGCGGCGCTCGCGTCGTTCCTGTCGTTCGCGATCGGCGCCGCGGTGCCGCTCGTGCCGTTCCTCGCCGCCGGCGGCGAGCGCGCGCTCGCCGTGTCGATCGCGCTCACCGCGGTGTCGCTGTTCGCGGTCGGCGCGCTGATCAGCCTGTTCACGGGCCGCAGCGCCTTGCGCGACGGCTTGCGCATGCTCGCGATCGGCGCGGGCGCCGGCGCGATCACGTACGCGATCGGACGCGCGATGGGCGTGGGTCTCGGCTGATGCAGGCGCTCCAAAGCCTGCTCGGGTTCTTCGCGCTGCACGGCGTCGCCTGGGCGCTCGGTGAGAACCGTCGCGCCGTCGCCTGGCGCCCGGTCATCGGCGGCATGGGGCTGACGCTGGCGCTCGGCGTCGTATTGCTCAAGATCCCGGCGATCAGGCAGATCTTCTTCGGCCTGAACCATGCGCTCGACGCGCTCGAGCGCGCCACGCGCGAGGGCACCGCGTTCGTTTTCGGCTACCTCGGCGGCGCGCCGCTGCCGTTCGCCGAGACGCAAGCCGGGTCGACCTTCATCCTCGCGTTCCGGGCGCTGCCGCTGGTGGTCGTGGTCTCGGCGCTCTCGGCGCTGCTCTTCCACTGGCGGGTGCTGCCCTGGCTCGTGCGCGGCTTCTCGCTGCTCCTGCAGAAGACGATGGGCGTGGGCGGGGCGATCGGCCTCTCGTCCGCGGCGAACGTGTTCGTCGGTATGGTCGAGGCGCCGCTCGTGGTGAAGCCCTACATCGCCGACATGAGCCGCGGCGAGCTCTTCGTCCTCATGTCGTGCGGCATGGCGACGATCGCGGGCACCGTGATGGCCTTGTACGCGTCGATCCTCTCGCCGGTCGTCCCCGACGCGCTCGGCCACATCCTGATCGCATCGATCATCAGCACGCCGGCCGCGATCGCGGTCTCGGCGCTGATGGTGCCGGTCGACCGCCAGACCGGCGGCGCGCTCGCTCTCGAGGACCCGGCCTCGAGCAGCATGGACGCGGTGACCCGGGGCACCGTCGACGGCATGACGCTACTGATCAACATCGTCGCGATGCTGCTCGTCCTGGTCGCGCTCGTCGCCCTCGCCAACCAGATCGTCGGGCTGCTTCCCGACGTCGCCGGCGCGCCGCTCACGCTGCAGCGCGTGCTCGGCTGGCTGATGGCGCCGCTCGCGTGGGTCATGGGCGTGCCCTGGTCCGAGGCGACCACCGCGGGTGCGCTCATGGGCACGAAGACCGTGCTGAACGAGCTGATCGCGTACATCGATCTCGCGAAGCTCCCGGAAGGCGCGCTCGAGCCCCGCAGCCGGCTGATCATGACCTACGCGCTGTGCGGCTTCGCGAACTTCGGCAGCCTCGGCATCATGATCGGCGGGCTCGCCACCATGGCGCCCGGGCGCCGCGCGGAGATCGTGCAGCTCGGCGGACGCACCATCGTCTCGGGCACGCTCGCCACCTGCATCGCCGGGGCGGTCGTGGGCGTGCTCTACTGACCGCGCGCCGCGGGCGCGCTACGACAGGAGCGGAGCGATCTGCTCCCAGTCGTTCGCCACGGCGGCCAGCATGCCCCGCTTGTCCGCGTCCAGCACCGAATAGTCGAGCGCGAGGAACTCGCGCTCGATCTCTCGGAAGCGCTCCTCGAGCACTCGCGAGCCCGGGTCGAGGCGGCGCACGAGGCCGAGACCCGTCGGGGGCGTCGTCACCGTATGCACGCTGAGATCCGGCCGGTGCCGGCGAAGCGCGAGCACCAGGCGCCAGATGTCGCCGCTCCAGAACTTCGTCCGGCGCTCGCGCTCCGCGGTGGCGCGGTCCAGCGGATAGCCGTCGTGGAAGAGGATCGTCGACTGCGGCGCGCAGTGCTTCTCGATCTCGATGAAATCGCGCAACGCCGACTCGAATGTGTGCATGCCGTCGATGAACGCGAGATCGATCGGCAGGCCGCCGAGCTCGGCGCGGACGTCGTGGCGGGCGAAGAACTCCGCGCTCGTGGTCGCGTGCACAGTGACGCCAGGGGCCGGCGGCGCCGCGAGCTGCGGCGCCGGATCGATGCCGATGGCGCGCGTCCCGGGGAGGGCCAGCGCGAGCGAGCGCCCGGCCTCCACGCCGACCTCGAGGTAGGTGCGCGGCCGCAGATGCCCGTGGATCCGGCGCAGCACGTCGTAGTAGCCCGGCCCGGGAAGGCTGATCTGCGCGAGCGCCAGGTGGGCGTGGCTGCTGCCCGGGTCGAGGTCCGCGGCGGTCTGGAAGCGCCTGCCCGCTTCGGCGACGTCCTTGCGACCGAGTGCCGTCACCCCGGAGAGAAACTGCGCTTGCGCGTCGTCGGGCGTCAGGCGCGTCGCGAGCGACAGCCAGCGCCACGCCCGGTCGAGGTCCTCCGAGTCCAAGCACCGCAGGCCTGCTTCGCGCACGAGCTGCCCGAAGCCTTGGCGGCCCAGCACGAGACGGCCGAGCGCACCGTCCGCTGCGATCAGCAGAGGTTCGAGAAGGCGCAGCATCGATCGTGCGTCGACCTCATGACGAGTCGTGAGCATAGCGCAGGCGTCCGCCGCAGTCATTGCGCGCCCGGGTGGGCGCGTCGCACAATTCACGCGCACCGACCGGGAAAATCCGATGACCGCCGCCACGCTGCACGAGCTGATCGAAGGACACCTGCGCTCCGCGCAGTCGAGCTGGAGCATCGGCGCGCTCGGCGCGATCGCCGAGTTCGAGCGAGCGGAGTCGGAGCCCGCCGAGGTCCGTGCGCTCTCGGTGGTGACCGCGCGCGGCGCGATATCGCTCGATCTCCCCGCCGGCTGCCGCGTGTTCGCCCGCGAGCGGCCGTCGGCCCCGCCGCATCTGTGGCTGTGCCTGCCCGCGCCCGAGGCGCGCATCAGCGCGCGTGCGGGCATCGCCGATCTCGGCCGCGACTCGGGTGCGCCGCGCGCGCAGGACCGGGACGCGCTTCTGTTCGATCTCGGCCTGGGTCTCGCCAACTGCGAGTTCTGCGTGCGCACCGGGGACGCGTCTCTCGCCGCCGCGCTGCGCGCGGCCGAAGGCACGGCGCTGCTCGGGAACGCGCCGCTGCTCGAGCGGCTCAAGCGCGCGAGCCCGCATCGGGTCGTCCGCTCGCGCGCAGGGCGTATCGAGGTGTACCAGGACATCGCGCCGGACGGCGGACGCTCCCCGAGCGGGCCGCACACGCACCTCCTGCCCAAGCTGCTCGCGCAGGGCCGCACGCATGCCGCGGGCGTCGCGATCCCGGAGGGTTGGCTGCCGTGCCTCACCCTGTATCCGCTAAAATCCGTCCATGAAGTCCTCTGAAATCCGCGAGAGGTTCCTGAAGTTCTTCGAGGAGCGCGGCCACGCGATCCTCGCCTCGAGCCCGCTCGTGCCCGCCAACGACCCGACGCTGCTCTTCACGAACTCGGGGATGGTGCAGTTCAAGGACGTGTTCCTCGGCAAGGAGTCGCGGCCGTACAGGCGCGCGACGACGGCGCAGCGCTGCGTGCGCGCGGGCGGCAAGCACAACGACCTCGAGAACGTCGGCTACACGGCGCGCCACCACACGTTCTTCGAGATGCTGGGCAACTTCTCCTTCGGCGACTACTTCAAGCGCGATGCGATCCGGTTCGCCTGGGACCTGGTGACCCGGGTCTACAAGATCCCGGCCGACAAGCTCTGGACCACCGTCTACCACGAGGACGACGAGGCCTACGATCTCTGGACCAAGGAGATCGGCGTGCCGAAAGAGCGCGTCGTTCGCATCGGCGACAAGCCGGGCGCCGGCAAGTACCAGAGCGACAACTTCTGGCAGATGGCGGACACCGGTCCGTGCGGCCCGTGCAGCGAGATCTTCTACGATCACGGTCCCGGAATCCCCGGTGGGCCGCCCGGCTCTCCCGATGCGGACGGCGACCGCTACATCGAGATCTGGAACCTCGTGTTCATGCAGTTCGACCGCGACGAGTCGGGGAAGCTCAACCCGCTGCCGAAGCCGTCGGTCGACACGGGAATGGGCCTCGAGCGCATCGCCGCGGTGCTGCAGGGCGTGCACTCGAACTACGAGATCGATCTGTTCCAGGAGCTCATCCGCGCGGCGGCGCGCGCAGTTTATGGCGAAATGAGGGGCACGAAAGACCTGAAGAGCAACTCGCTCAAGGTCATCGCCGACCACATCCGCGCCTGCTCCTTCCTCGTCGTCGACGGCGTCATCCCCGGGAACGAAGGCCGCGGCTACGTGCTGCGGCGGATCATCCGGCGCGCGATCCGGCACGGCTACAAGCTGGGGCAGAAGCAGCCGTTCTTCCACAAGCTGGTCCCGGATCTCGCGCGCGTCATGGGCGACGCCTACCCGGAGCTGCGCAAGTCGCAACAGCGCGTCGTCCAGGTGCTCGAGGCCGAAGAAGAGCGCTTCGCCGAGACGCTCGAGAACGGCATGAAGGTGCTCGAGGCCGCGCTCGCGTCGAAGCCGAAGACGCTCGACGGCGAGACCGTGTTCCAGCTGTACGACACCTTCGGCTTCCCGATGGATCTCACCGCCGACATCGCGCGCGAGCGCGGCGTCGCGGTCGACCACGCGGGCTTCGAAGCCGCGATGGAGCGCCAGCGCGAGCGCGCGCGGGCCGCGGGGAAGTTCAGGATGGAGGCGGGCGTCGAGTACTCGGGCGGCGCCACCGAGTTTCACGGCTACGAGACGCTGTCGCTAGCGGCGAAGGTGGTCGCGCTCTACCGCGAGGGCGCGCGGGTCGACGAGCTGCGACCGGGCGAGCCCGCGGTGGTCGTGCTCGACCGCACGCCTTTCTACGCCGAATCGGGCGGCCAGGTCGGCGACCGCGGCGAGCTCGTCTCCGCGGGTGCCACGTTCTCGGTGGACGACACGCAGAAGATCCAGGCGACGGTCTCGGGCCATCACGGCGCGCTGACGCGCGGAACGCTCCGCGTCGGCGACGCCGTCGACGCCCGGGTCGACGCCCTCGCGCGCGCCCGCACCATGCGCAACCACTCGGCGACGCACCTCATGCACAAGGCGCTGCGCGAGGTGCTGGGGCCGCACGTGCAGCAGAAGGGCTCGCTCGTCAACGCCGAGAAGACGCGCTTCGACTTCTCGCACGACGCGCCGCTCTCGGACGACCAGGTCCGCCGCGTCGAGGCGATCGTGAACGCCGAGGTCCTGCGGAACGAACCCACGAGCGCGCGCGTCATGAAGTTCGACGACGCGGTGAAGGCCGGCGCGATGGCGCTCTTCGGCGAGAAGTACGGCGACGAGGTGCGCGTGCTCGACATCGGCTCCTCGCGCGAGCTGTGCGGCGGGACGCACGTCGCGCGCACGGGCGACATCGGCTTCTTCAAGATCGTCGGCGAATCGGGCGTCGCCGCCGGCGTGCGCCGCGTCGAAGCCGTCACCGGCGACGTTGCCGT
>DATDMW010000197.1:0-4448 GCA_036518595.1 Burkholderiales bacterium | reverse complement strand
GCCGCGCTCGCGCGCGACTGGCGCGGCGCGATCCGGCTCCTCGAGGAGTCGACGCAGGAGCTGGTGCGCGCGATCCGCGGCGCCGGCGTCTACATCCCGGGGTGAGGAGAGAGCATGCGCAAGCGCAGGACGGCTCGATGGGTGCTGGCGGCGCTGCTGCTCGCGGCGCAGGCGACGCGCGCGGGCGACTGGCTGCCGCTCGCGCGCGACGGCGTGCACGATCCCTCGAGCCCGTCGCTGCAGCTGCTGCAGGAGCCGCGCGAGGCGCTCTCCGGGCTCGCGCCCGACACGGCGGGCAACCAGGTGCGCTGGGTCGAGGCGCTCGACAAGGGGCAGATCAGCCCGCGCACGAACATCCTGCCCGAGACCAAGGTGAACGTCCTCGATCTCGACGTGCTGATGAACCTGCGCGGCGGCACGCCCATCGTGCGTTTCCCGCACCGGCAGCACACGCTCTGGCTCGACTGCTCGAACTGCCACGAGCACCTGTTCAAGTCGAAGGCCGGCGCGAACAAGCTCTCGATGCTGCAGATCCTGCAGGGCGAGCAGTGCGGCGTGTGCCACGGCGCCGTCTCCTTCCCGCTGACCGAATGCACGCGCTGCCACAGCGTTCCGCGCGGGACCGCGGCGTCGCAGCCGGCGAAGCCGTGACCCATGCGGATCGCGCGCATCCTTCTCGCGATCGCGGCCGCGGCGTCGCTCGCGGCGCTCGTCGAGATCGGACCGGCGCAGGCCGAGTACGGCGACGTCGTGCTGAACAAGCGCTCGGACCGGGAAGGCATGCGGCCGGTCGTGTTTCCGCACTGGTTCCACCGCATCCGCTTCCGCTGCAAGGTGTGCCACGCCGCGCTCGGCTTCAAGAGGCGCGCCGGCGCGAACGACGTGCAGATGGCCGATATCAACGACGGGCGCTTCTGCGGCATGTGCCACAACGGACAGATCGCCTGGGCGGCGGACCGCTGCGACCTTTGCCACTCGGGACGCCCCGGGTTGCCGAGCGGGATCTACGGCGGCGACCGGACGCTCGGCCCGGGGCGGTGGTAGCCGTGACCGCGCGCGCTTTCGCCATCCTCCTCGCGGCCGCGCTCGCCGCGTGCGCGGGCCCGGGCGGGCGCGCGCTCTACTACGGCGTCGAGGACGTGCCCGAGGCGCAGCGCCCGATCTGGCCGGCTGCGCCCGAGACCCCGCGCTATCTCTACGCGGGACAGCTCGTCGGCGAGCAGAACTTCCGCGCAAGCGAGCCGGCGCCGGGCCTGCAGCGTGTGCTCGCCGCGATCGCGGGCATCGTCGCGGGCGAGCGCGCGCCGGTCGTGCTGCAGCGGCCGCAGGCGGGCGTGGTCGACGACGCGGGGCGCGTCTACGTGACCGACGCCAGCCGCCAGGCGGTGTTCGTCTTCGACGCGCGCGCCGGCGAGCTCGCCGTCTGGGACCGTGCCGACGGCCTCACCGGCTTCGTCGCGCCGGTCGGGGTGGCGCTGGGGCCCGCGGGCGAGCTGCTCGTCGCCGACGCCGAGCTCGGCATCGTCGCGCGACTCGACGCGCGCGGCGCGACGCTCCCGCCTTTCGGGCGCGGCGTGCTGAAGCGCCCGACCGGGCTCGCCTACGATCCGATCGGCGGGCGCATCTACGTCGCCGACACCTACGCGCACGACGTCAAGGTGTTCGACGCGGACGGCCGGCTCCTCGCGACGCTCGGGCGCCGCGGCTCGGGCGAGGGCGAGTTCAACTATCCGACGCACCTCGCGTTCGCGCGCGGTGAGCTCTACGTCACCGACACGCTCAACAGCCGCATCGAGGTCTTCCGCACCGACGGCACCGGGCTGGTGCGCACGTTCGGCGCGCGCGGGCTGTACGTCGGCAACCTGGTGCGGCCCAAGGGCGTCGCGGTCGACAGCGAGGGCAACGTCTACGTGGTCGAGTCCTACCACGACCACCTGCTCGTGTTCGACCGCAACGGCGCTTTCCTCATGGCGATCGGCGGCGTCGGGCAGGACGCGGGCCGCTTCTATCTGCCGGCGGGCGTGTGGGTCGACGCGAAAAACCGCGTGTTCGTCGCCGACATGTTCAACGGCCGCGTCGCCGTGTTCCAGTTCCTCGGCGGAGAGGTGGACAGTGAGCGCTAGAGGCCTCGCGCTGCTCGCCCTGTCCGCGCTGTCGGTGGGCGCGGCGCTCGCCGCGCCTGTCGCCGACATCCGCAATACCAAGCACAACCTGTCCGCGGCGGGGCCCGGGACGGTGAAGGCGACCTCCGAGTCGCAGCTGTGCGTGTTCTGCCACACGCCGCACGGCGCGACGCCGGCGCTGACGCCGCTGTGGAACCGCGCGGTGTCGGGCGGCACCTACAGCGTCTACACCTCGTCCTCGCTCGACGCGAACGCGATCCAGGGCTCGCTCGACCAGCCGGGCGGAAGCTCGAAGCTGTGCCTGTCGTGCCACGACGGCACGCTCGCGATCGGCAACGTCAACGTGCTGGCCGGGCAGGGATCGGTGTCGACGCAGGGCAGCGTCTCGGTGCCGATGACCGGCGTCGGCGCGGGCGGCACGATGCCGACGGGCGCGGGCACGACCTCGGGCGCGACGCGCAACCTCGGCGTCGATCTCACGAACGACCACCCGGTGTCGGTGAGCTTCACCAGCGCTCTCGCCGCGCGCGACGGCGAGCTGCGGCCGGTCGACGCGACGCAGAAGTGGCCGCCCGGGTCGGGCACCGCGGTCGGCATCCCGAGCCCGGGCTACAAGCCGCTGCTGCCGCTCGAGCCGACCGGCGTCGGGCGCACGGGCCAGGTGCAGTGCGCGACCTGCCACGATCCGCACCTGCGCGAGACCGACCCGTCGAAGGGCAACCAGAAATTCCTGCGCGCGAACCGCTTCCAGGAGGCGCCGCCGTCGAACGTCTACGATCCGGCGAACGACATCGTGTGCCTGTCCTGCCACGACAAGAACGCGGGCAGCGGGGCCTGGGCGTACTCGGCGCACGCGAATCCGCTGGTGGCCACGGAGACGTACACGGTGACCGCCGCGGGAACGCGCGAATTCCCGTCGAGCCAGCCGGTGTGGAAGGCGGCCTGCCTCAACTGCCACGACACGCACACGGTGCAGGGCGCGCGGCGGCTGCTGCGCGAGGGCACCGACAGCCCGGCGACGCCGAAGCAGGGCGGGGCCTCGGCGATCGAGCAGACCTGCTACCAGTGCCACACGTCGGCCGCGACGACGGCGATCACGCCGGGCACGACGGTGCCGAACATCCAGGGCGACTTCGCGCTGCCGCGCCACATGCCGATCGCCTCGACCGAGCAGGCCGCGGGCGCCGAGGTGCACGACATCGGCGGCAACTTCGGCGACGCGAGCTTCGTCGACTGCACCTCGCCGACCAACAAGTGCGGCGCCGACTTCGTCGAGCAGCGCACCAAGCTCGGCGTCGCCAATCTCTCCAACCGCCACGCCGAGTGCACCGACTGCCACAACCCGCACCGCGTGGTGAAGTTCCGCTCGGTAGTCGGCACGCCGGCGGGGAGCATCAGCGGCGCGCCGGACGCCGCCGGCACGCACCCGCACACCGACACGGCGGGCACGACGCACACGAACATCGCCTCGGGCGTGCTGCGCGGCGCCTGGGGCGTCGAGCCCGTGTACGGCTCGGCGGCGTTCCAGAACGCGCCGATCAGCTATCTCGTGAAGCGCGGCGACCCGGGCGCCAGCGCCGACACGAGCGTCGGCGCCGCGTACGTCACGCGCGAGTACCAGGTGTGCCTCAAGTGCCACTCCGACTACGGCTACAGCGACAACAACATCTACCCGACCGGGAACCGGCCGCCGCTCGGGCCGCCCGGCACGCCCTCGGGCACGAACAACCTGACGCAGTATACGAACCAGGCGAAGGAGCTCCAGGCGCCGTTCACCCACCAGGGCGAGGTTTCGACCGCCGACTCGGGCGCGGCTGCCGCGTACTCGCTCAACAACCACCGCGCCTGGCACCCGGTGATGGGGCAGACCGGCCGCACGCCGCCGGTGCGCGGCGGACTCGCGGCGAACAACTGGAATTTCCCGTGGCGCAACGCCGTCGGCACGCAGACGATGTACTGCACCGACTGCCACGGCTCGAACGTGTCGTCGGCGACCTCGGTGATCCCCGACGGCGGCGAGAACGGCAATCCCTGGGGAGCGCACGGCTCGGCCAACAACTTCCTGCTGAAGGGCGTGTGGAACACGTCGACCGGCACCGGGCAGCAGACGAACGGCCTGTGCTTCAAGTGCCACAGCTACACCGTGTACGCGACCAACTCGGGGACGCGCACCGGCTTCTTCCTCGCCGACATCGGCAAGGACGGCCACACGCACCACGCCGACAAGATCGGGCGGCTGCGCTGCAACTGGTGCCACGTCGCGGTGCCGCACGGCTGGAAGAACAAAGCGTTCCTCGTGAACCTGAACGACGTCGGCGCCGAGGC
>DATDMW010000196.1:0-5879 GCA_036518595.1 Burkholderiales bacterium | reverse complement strand
TGAAGTCGCCGATGTCGGGAACCGCGACCTCGCGCGGTCCGCCGGAGGCGGCGCGCGGCGCAGCGGCGGGCGGCGGCGCGGCCTTCGCCGGCTGAGCGGCCGGGGCGGGCTTGGCCGGCTGGGCGGCCGATGCGGGCTTCGGCGGCGCCGGCTGCTGCGCCTTCGCTGCGGCGCCGTCGCCCGCCTCGAGCACGAGGATCGGCCGGCCCTGCGACACCTTGTCGCCGACCTTGACGCGCAGCTCCTTCACCTTCCCGGCCTCGGGCGACGGGATCTCCATCGTCGCCTTGTCGGACTCGACCGTGATCAGCGACTGCTCCGGCTGCACCGAGTCGCCGGGCTTCACCAGCACCTCGATGACGTCGACGTCCTTGAAATCGCCGATGTCGGGGACCAGGACTTCCTTGATCGCGCCCATGTGTTGTCGTTCGTGTCCGCGCGGACGGGTCAGACCGTCATCGGGTTGGGCTTCTCCGGGTCGAGGCCGTACTTCTTGATCGCCTGCGCCACCACGGCCGGGGTGATCGTCCCCTCGTCCGCCAGCGCCTTCAGCGCGGCCACGGCCACGTAATAGCGGTTCACCTCGAAGAATTCGCGCAGCTTCGCGCGCGAGTCGGAGCGCCCGAAGCCGTCCGTGCCGAGGACGGTGTAGACGCGGTCGCGCGGAACGTACGGCCGGATCTGGTCGGCGAAGGTCCTCACGTAATCGCTCGCGGCGACCACCGGCCCCTCGTGCTTGGCGAGGCATTGCTCGACGTAGGGAATCCGCGGCTTCGCATCCGCGTGCAGCATGTTCCATCGCTCCGCCGCCTGCCCCTCGCGACGCAGCTCGGTGAAGCTGGTCGCGCTCCACACGTCGGCGCCCACGTCCCAGTCGGCCTCGAGCAGCTCGGCCGCGGCGATCACCTCGCGCAGGATGGTGCCCGAGCCGAGGAGCTGCGCGCGATGCTTCTTCTTGCCGCGCGGGCGCAGCAGGTACATGCCCTTCAGGATGCCTTCGGCGGCGCCCTCGGGCATCGCCGGGTGCGTGTAGTTCTCGTTCATCACGGTGATGTAGAAGAACACGTCTTCCTGGTTGGCGACCATGCGCCGCAGCCCGTCGTGAACGATGACCGCCAGCTCGTAGGCGAAGGTCGGATCGTAGGACACGCAATTCGGGATCACCGACGACAACGCATGCGAGTGACCGTCCTCGTGCTGGAGTCCCTCGCCGTTCAGCGTGGTGCGTCCCGAGGTCCCGCCCAGGAGGAAGCCGCGGGCGCGCTGGTCTCCGGCCGCCCACGCGAGGTCGCCCACGCGCTGGAAGCCGAACATCGAGTAGAAGACGAAGAAGGGCACCATCGCCTGGTTCGAGTGGCTGTAAGAGGTCGACGCCGCGATCCAGGAGCAGAACGAGCCCGCTTCGGTGATGCCTTCCTCGAGGATCTGACCGGCCTTGTCCTCGCGGTAGTACATCACCTGGCCTCTGTCGACGGGCTCGTACTTCTGCCCTTCCGAGGAGTAGATCCCGAGCTGGCGGAACATGCCTTCCATGCCGAAGGTGCGCGCCTCGTCCGGAACGATCGGCACGACATGCCGGCCGAGGTTCTTGTCCCGCACGAGCGCGGTCAGCACGCGCACGAACGCCATGGTGGTCGAGATCTCGCGGTCGGTCGCCTTGAGCAGCGCCTCGAACGCGGAGAGCGGCGGGACCTCGGGCGTGGTGTCCGCCCGCCGCCTGCGTTGCGGCAGGTAGCCGCCGAGCGCACGCCGGCGCTCGTGCAGATATTGCATCTCCGGCGAGTCGGCCGCGGGAATATAGAACGGCAGCTTCTCGAGCTGGTCGTCCGCGATCGGGATGCTGAAGCGGTCGCGGAACTGGCGGATCGACTCGAGATCCATCTTCTTCTGCTGGTGCGTGGCCATCTTGGCCTCGCCGATCTTGCCCATGCCGTAGCCCTTGATCGTCTTCGCCAGGATGACGCTGGGCTGGCCCTGGTGCTTGGTCGCCGCGGCGTAGGCGGCGTAGATCTTGTGCGGATCGTGCCCGCCGCGGTTCAGGCGCCAGATGTCGTCGTCGGTCATGCGCGAGACCATCTCGAGCAGCTTCGAGTCCTTGCCGAAGAAGTATTTGCGCACGAAGGCGCCGTCGTTCGCCTTGTAGTTCTGGTACTCGCCGTCGACGGAGTCCTCCATGACCTTGAGCAGCCGGCCCTCCTTGTCGCGCGCGAGCAGCGGGTCCCAGTACGAGCCCCAGATCAGCTTGATCACGTTCCAGCCCGAGCCGCGGAAATCGCCTTCGAGCTCCTGGATGATCTTGCCGTTGCCGCGCACCGGGCCGTCGAGGCGCTGCAGGTTGCAGTTCACGATGAAGATCAGGTTGTCGAGCTTCTCGCGCGCGGCGAGCCCGATCGCGCCCAGCGACTCGGGCTCGTCCATCTCGCCGTCGCCGCAGAACACCCAGACCTTGCGGCCCTCGGTGTTCGCGAGGCCGCGCGCCTGCAGGTATTTGAGGAACCTCGCCATGTAGATGCCCTGGATCGGGCCCAGGCCCATCGACACGGTCGGGAACTGCCAGAACTCGGGCATCAGCCAGGGATGCGGATAGGACGAGACGCCCTTGCCGTCCACCTCGCGGCGGAAGTTGTTCAGCTGCTCCTCGGTGAGCCGGCCCTCGAGCAGGGCGCGCGCGTAGATGCCCGGCGCCGAGTGGCCCTGGAAGTACACCAGATCGCCGCCATGCTCGGCCGACGGCGCACGCCAGAAATGGTTGAAGCCGACGTCGAACAGGGTGCTGACCGACGCGAAGCTCGCGATGTGGCCGCCGAGCTCGTCGTCGTTCTTGTTCGCGCGCGCGACCATCACCATCGCATTCCAGCGGCAGTACGAGCGGATGCGCTCCTCGAGCGCGTGGTCGCCGGGCGAACGCTCCTCGAGGTGCGGCGGGATCGTGTTGATGTACGCGGTCTGCGCGGTGTAGGGCAGGTAGGCGCCCGAGCGCCGCGCCTTTTCGACCAGCTTCTCGAGCAGGTAATGCGCGCGCTCGGGCCCCTCGTGCTCGAGCACCGCTTCCAGCGCGTCGAGCCACTCCTGGGTTTCCTGGGCGTCGGGATCGTTCGCAGCGGTGAACTGCGGCAGCGCGGACATGGTGTTCCCTCTCAAGGCATGGGCGGGACGGGATCGGGGCGTGCGGCGTTTTCATTATACAAAAGCCCCGAGCGCCCCGCCTGAGCCGCCCGGAGCAAATGCTAGAATGCGCTCGCCTTCCCCTGCTTCCGGTCCGAAGCGCTCCCATGCAGACGCGAATCATCGACGGCAATGCCCTCGCGCGCGAGGCCCGGGCGGCGCTGCGCATGGAGGTCGACGCCCTGTCCGCGGCGGGGCGCCGGCCGGGCCTGGCGGTCGTGCTCGCCGGAGACGATCCCGCCTCCCGAGTGTACGTACGCAACAAGGCGCGCGCGTGCGAAGAAACCGGCGTGCTGTCGCGCCAGATCGATCTGCCGGCGGACGTCAGCGAGGCGGCGCTGCTCGGGCAGGTCGAGCGGCTCAACGCCGACCCCGCGATCCACGGCATCCTGGTGCAGCTGCCGCTGCCGCGCGGCGTCTCGAGCGAGCGCGTGGTGAGGGCGATCGCGCCGGAGAAGGACGTCGACGGCTTCCATCCCTGCAACATGGGGCTGCTCGCGGAAGGCCGTCCGCGCTTCGTGCCCTGCACGCCGAAGGCCGTGATGGCGATCCTCGACCGCGAAGGCATCGCGCTCGAAGGCAAGCGCGCCGTCGTCGTGGGACGCAGCAATATCGTCGGCAAGCCGGTCGCGCTGCTGCTGCTCCAGCGCGGCGCGACGGTGACGGTGTGCCATTCCAAGACCGCCGACCTGGAGGAGGTGACGCGGCAGGCGGACGTGCTGGTCGTCGCGGTCGGCCGGCCGAACCTCGTCACGGGTCGCGCGGTCAAATCGGGTGCCGTGGTGATCGACGTGGGTATCAATCGCCTGCCCGGCGGCCGGCTCGTCGGCGACGTCGACGCGAGCAGCGTGACCGGCGTCGCGGCGCGTCTGACGCCGGTGCCGGGCGGCGTGGGCCCGATGACCATCACGATGCTGATCGCGAACACCGTGCTCGCCGCGCGTTCGGTGCACGATTGAACACTCCGGGGAAACGCGACATGCAACAACAAGCGGTGAACGCAGCCACAGCCTCCACCAACCCCTTGCTCGATTTTTCGGGCCTTCCGCAGTACGGCGCCGTCCGGCCGGAGCACGTCGCGCCGGCGATCGCGCGGCTGCTCGCCGAGAATCGCGGGCTGGTGGGTCGGCTGGTGGCCGAGAGCACGCCCGCGACCTGGGACGACTTCGTGCGACCGCTCGAGGAGGCGAACGAACGTCTCGCGCGCGCCTGGGGCCAGGTCGCGCACCTGCACGCCGTCGACGACAACCCGGCGATCCGCGACGCCTACAACGCGAGCCTGCCGAAGGTCACGCAGTACTGGACCGAGCTCGCGCAGCACGCCGGGCTGTTCGCGAAGTACAAGGCGCTCGCGGGGTCCCCGGCGTTCGCGTCGCTCGAGACCGCGCAGCGGCGCATCGTGGAGAACGAGCTACGCGACTTCCGGCTCGGGGGCGCCGAGCTGGCCGAGGACGAGAAGCGCGAGTTCGCCGCGATCCAGGAGGAGCTGGCCGCGCTCGCCGCGAAGTTCTCGGAGAACCTGCTCGACGCGACCAATGCGTTCTCGCTGTTCGTGGACGAGCGCGGGAGGCTTTCGGGCATCCCCGACGACGCGCTGCGGGCCGCAGCCGAGTCCGCGCGCAAGGACGGCAAGGCCGGCTGGAAGCTCACGCTGCACGCGCCGTCGTATCTGCCGGTCATGCAGTACGCCGACGACCGCGGCCTGCGCGAGACGTTGTACCGCGAGTACGTGACGCGCGCGAGCGAGTTCGGAGCACCCGGGCTCGACAATACCGAAATCATCCGGCGCGAGCTCGTACTGCGCCGGCAGAAGGCGCGGCTGCTCGGCTACGAGAGCTTCGCCGAGTACTCGCTCGTTCCGAAGATGGCCGAGTCGCCGCGCGAGGTGCTGCGCTTCCTCGACGATCTCGCCGAGCGCGCGCTGCCCTTCGCGCGCAAGGACTACGCCGAGCTTCAGTCGTTCGCGAAGAGCGAGCTGGGACTGATCGAGGTGTGCGCCTGGGACGTCGCCTGGGCATCCGAGAAGCTGCGCGCCAAGAAGTACGCGTTCTCGGATCAGGAGGTGAAGCAGTACTTCCCCGAGCCCAAGGTCCTCGAGGGCATGTTCCGCGTCGTGCAGACGATCTACGGCGTGCGCATCGAGCCGGACAGCGCGCCCGTGTGGCATCCCGACGTGCGCTTCTTCCGCATCACGGACCGCTCGGGCGCCCTGATCGGCAGGTTCTACGTCGACCTGTACGCGCGCGAGACCAAGCGCGGCGGCGCCTGGATGGACGAGGCGATCACGCGGCATCGCACGAAGGCCGGCGTGCAGGCTCCGGTCGCGTACCTGATCTGCAATTTCTCCGGGCCGCTCGAGGGTCCCGACGGACGCAGGCGGCCGGCGCTGTTCACCCACGACGAAGTCAGCACGCTGTTCCACGAGTTCGGCCACGGCCTGCATCACCTGCTCACCCGCGTCGACTACCTGGGCGCCTCGGGCATCCGCGGCGTCGAATGGGACGCGGTCGAGCTGCCTTCGCAGTTCATGGAGAACTTCTGCTGGGAATGGGAGGTGCTGCAGCACATGAGCGCGCACGTCGACACCGGGCAGCCGCTGCCGCGCCCGCTGTTCGACAAGATGCTCGCCGCGAAGAACTTCCAGAGCGGCCTTGCCACGCTGCGCCAGATCGAGTTCGCACTGTTCGACATGTTGCTGCACACCGAGCACGATC
>DATDMW010000195.1:0-4475 GCA_036518595.1 Burkholderiales bacterium | reverse complement strand
CATCCCGGGGTAGTACTCGGCCGCGGCCTTCGCGCTCGGCGCGACCGTCGCGGTCAGCGCCAGCGTCTGTCCGGGATGCGCGCTCACCTTGGGCGAATCGACCAGGCCGTAGCCGCGGACCCAGACGCTGTACTCGGCTTTGGGCAGCTCGGGGATCACGTAGCGACCGGCGTCGTCCGTGACGACCACCTTCGCGTATTTCGTGGGCAGCTCGGTCGTCTCGGCGATCACCCACACGCCGGCTTCGGGGCCGGAGGGCCCGCTCACGGTTCCGGCGATGTCGTTGGCGCCCGGAGCGGCGCCCGGGCCGGTGCCGGCGCACGCGGCGATCAGCGCGGCTGCGACGGCGGCGGCGAGCGCGAAAAGGCCTGCGGATCTGTGCATGTGTTCCCCCTCGGAGTCGTGCGGGCTTGGATGGCGGATCGGGTTTCCGCGCAAGAGAATGCACCTTTCCCCGAATGCCGGCAACACGGTCCGTGTTGATCGCGCAAGCAACGTGTGTCCGGGCGGCGCCGGGCCTCCGTGCGGTATCGTGCGCGTCATGGAGCGCTCCACGTACGGCACGACCGCGAAACTCCTTCACTGGCTGATCGCCGCGATCCTGCTCGTGCAGCTCGCGCTCGGCTGGCTGATGCCCGAGGTCAGGCGCGGGATGTCGCCGGGCACCGCGATGAACGCGCACATGTCGATCGGCGTGATCGCACTGGCGCTGATCGTCGCTCGGCTCGCGTGGCGCGTGACGCATCCGGTCGAGCCCGACCCCGCCCTGCGCGGCTGGCAGCGCGCGTCTTCCGAGGCGGTGCACTGGCTGCTCTACGCGCTCGTGCTCGTGGCGACGATCACCGGCTGGTTCTACGCGTCGATGCGCGGCTGGACCGTGACGGTGTTCTCGCTGTTCCCGCTGCCCGCGCTCACGCCCGAAGGCTCGCAGCTCGGCCGCGCGATCGGGCGGCTGCACGAGAGCGCCACGGCGATCCTGGCGGCCGCGATCGGCGCGCACGTCGCGGCCGCGCTCGTCCACCTCTTTGTTTACCGCGACCGCGTGATGCAGCGCATGCTGCCGTCAATCCGGAAATGAAATCGTCCGCCGCGCCTTCCGGCGGGCGGGTCGGGCCTCGAGGTCCTGTAGCGGCTAGCGCGCGGCGCGGGTCAGATACTCGTACGGCTTGCCGATCGTGTCCCAGAATCGCTCGATCCTCGCCGCGTTCTCGCGGCCGACGAACTTCTCGATGACGAGCGAGAGTCCGTACAGGAAGACGATCGGGAAGATCGCGAAGCAGATGAGTATGATGCCCACGTAGAAAAGCAGCGAGCGCTTGATGAGGGCGCTTAGGGAGTGCGTGATGTCGGTCATGGCCCATCGACCGTACCACCGATGCCCTCCTCCGGCTATTAGGGGAAACGCTCGCGGTATTCGCGTTTCCCCGCGTGCCGTCCGAGCGGCCTACGCCCGCGTCCGCGCCTTTCGCTCGCGCTTCTTCTCGAATAGCTCGAACAGCACATTGCCCGCCAGCATCGCGGCAAGGAACACGAGTCCCTTCGCCGAAGCCTGCCCGGCGAGCACCAGCGCGGGTCCGGGGCAGATCCCCGCGAGCCCCCAGCCGACCCCGAACACGAGGCTGCCGATCACGAGGCGGCGGTCGACCTTGCGCGCGCCGGGAAGCCGCAGCGGCGCGCCGATCAGCGTGTGCCTGCGCCTGCGCATCAGCGCGAAGGCGGCGGCGCCGACGCCGACCGCGCCGGCCATCACCAGCGCGAGCGACGGATCCCACGATCCCGCGACGTCGAGGAAGCCGAGGACCTTGGCGGGATTCGCCATGCCGGCGACGATCAGGCCGGCCCCGAACAGAAGGCCGGCGGCGAAGGAAGCGAAGCTGTACATGAGGGGCCTCTCAGACGATCGCGAGGTGGCGCACCGCGAACACCGTCGCGAACCCGGCCGCCATGAACGCGAGCGTCGCGGCCAGCGAGCGCGGCGACAGCCGCGCGACGCCGCACACCCCGTGGCCGCTGGTGCAGCCCGAGCCGTAGCGCGTGCCGAGGCCGACCAGCAGCCCGGCGAGCGCGAGTGTGGGGTACCCGCCCGCGATCCGGATCTCGGGCAGCGCCGCGAACGCGGCGTACGCCAGCGGCGCGAGTAGCATCCCGAATACGAACGTCAGCCGCCACGAGATGTCGCCCGCCTGCGGCCGCAGCAGGCCGCCGATGATGCCGCTGATGCCGGCGATGCGCCCATTGAGCATGAAGAAGAGCGCCGTCGCGGCGCCGATCATCGCGCCGCCGGCGAGCGACTGCGACGGCGTGAAAGCGTTCCAGTCGATCGACATGATGCTCAGCTCCTGCAGTAGAGGTGATAAAGCGTATCGAGCAGCGCGAGCGCCTTGCGGTCGGCCACCGAGTAATGGATGAATTTTCCGTTCCGGCGCGTGCTCACGAGCCCCACGGCACGCAGCACGCCGAGCTGCTGCGACAGCGAGGGCTGCCGGATGTCGAGCGTCTCCTCGAGCTCGCCCACCGACCTCTCGCCCTGGCTGAGCTCGCACAGGAGGAGCAGCCGGTTCTCGTTCGCCAGCACCCGCAGCGCCGCGGCCGCCTCCCCCACCGCCGCCCGCATGCGCGTCGTGCTCAATCTGGGTTTCGCCGCCACGCTCATCGCGCCTCACCGGAAACGTTTTATTGACTTACATTATATCATTCTATATATTGTCTCTCAAGAGGGAGACCCATGAAACCCGGCATCGAGGCGTTCTTCGATCCCGTCACTGCGACGATGTCCTACGTCGTGTACGACGCCCCGGGCGGCCGCGCCGCGGTGGTGGACTCGGTGCTCGACTTCGACCCCAAGTCGGGGCGCACCTCGACCGCCTCGGCCGACAAGCTGCTCGAGTTCGTCTCGGCGCAGCGGCTGACGCTCGACTGGATCCTGGAGACGCACGCGCATGCCGACCACCTATCGGCGGCGCGCTATCTGAAGCGGCGCGCCGGGGGCCGCATCGCGATCGGGGAGCGCATCCGCCAGGTGCAGGGCGCGTTCAAGAAGATCTTCAACCTCGAGCCCGAGTTCCGGCTGGACGGATCGCAGTTCGACCATCTCTTCTCCGAGGACGAGACCTTCCGCATCGGGGAGCTCGAGGGCCGGGTGCTGTTCGTGCCGGGACACACGCCCGCGGACGTCGCCTACCACGTCGGGGACGCCGTCTTCGTCGGCGACACCATCTTCATGCCCGACGTGGGCTCGGCGCGCTGCGACTTTCCTGGCGGCAACGCGCACGCGCTGTACCGCTCGGTGCGCCGGTTGCTCGCGCTCGCGGGCGAGACCCGCATCTTCGTGTGCCACGACTACCCGCCCGCCGGCCGCGGGCCGCGCGCGGAGACGACCGTGCGCGAGCAGCGGCTCGCGAACATCCATCTGCGCGACGGCGTCGGCGAGGAACCGTTCGTCGCGATGCGGACCGCGCGCGACGCCACGCTCGACATGCCGGCCCTGCTGCTGCCCTCGGTGCAGGTGAACGTGCGCGCCGGGGAGATGCCGCCCGCCGAGGCGAACGGCGTCACCTACCTCAAGATTCCCATCAACGCGCTCTAGCTCGTCGGACCCTTATTCCGCCTCGTCGGGCGCGCCGCCCGCGCCGGCGAGGTCCTCCTGCTTCACCTTGTCGACGTTGAACTTGCCGGCACGCTCGCGCATGGTCTTCAGCACCTCCTCGAGCGGCGGCGGCTCGCCCTGGATCCAGCGAAGCGGATTGATGCGCGCGACGACGAACGCGCGCAGGTAGGGGCTGACGAAGCCGCGGTCCTTCAGCTTCGCGATCACCTCGGCGACGCGCGCATCGAGGTCGGCGCGCATCTCGGCGTGCTTTTCGTGCGCCCGGATCGCCTTCGACAGCGGCTCGTCGGAGAACTTCTCCAGGCGCCGCACGATCGGGTTGTAGGCGCCGCCCGCGAACTTGCCGTTCTTCTCGTAGCAGACGCCGAGGGTGACGAGCGACGCCTCCTCGAGGTAGAACGCGAAGTCGGTCTCGGGGCGCCGCGCGTCGGCCGGATCGTCGAGCAGCCCGCGCGTGATGCGGATGACTTCGAGCGACTTCTCGCGCAGGTTGTGCGCCTTCTCGGTGTTGAGCGCGAGGATCTGCCACGCCACCTCGCGCTTCGGCACGACCAGCGCCGTGATCGAGCGTGCGCCGAGCCGGCGCATCGCCTCGAGGCGGTGGCGGCCGTTCGGCGTCCAGAACCCGCCCGTCTTCTCCGGAGCCGTGATCGCGATGACCGGATCGAGGAAGCGCCCGGTCTTGTGGATCACCTCGGAGAGGCGCTTGTGGTGCGCGTCGGACAGGTCGCGCTGGAACGGCGTCGGCTCGATCTTGTCGATCGGCAGGACGGCGAGCGCGAGCGGACGACCGCCGAGCGGGTCGAGGTAGCTGCCGATGACGGCGCCCCCCTCGGCTCGAACGCGATCGGCGAGCGCGGCGAGCTCC
>DATDMW010000194.1:0-8904 GCA_036518595.1 Burkholderiales bacterium | reverse complement strand
CCTCGAGCGAGGGGTCGTCGATGCGCGTCACGCCCCGCGGCCCGATCGAGCTCGGCACGTTGACGCCGACGAGGCCGAGCCTCATCGCGCGCTCGAGCTCGTCGACCGCCTTCTTCGGGTCCTGCAGCGGCACGACGCCGCTCGCCCAGACGCGGCCCGGGTTGCGCGCGACCGCGCCCGCCATCTCGTCGTTCCATGCTTGCGCGAACGCAAGACCGTGCGCCGCGTCCGTCTCCGAGAAGAAGGCGCCGAAGGGGCCGGTGGTGCAGACGACGCCGAAGTCGCAGCCGATCTTCGCCCCGGCCGCGTCCATCGTGCCGAGCATCGCGTCGAGGTCGAACCAGTCGGCCCAGGTGTCGGTGCGCGCCGCGCCCTCGTGCGGCGAGACCATGTAGCCGCCGCGCGCGGTGGCGACCGCCCTCGGGAAATCGCCGCGCTTCGCCAGCGCCTCGAAGACCGACCGGGGATACCAGTGGAAGTGGGTGTTGATCGCCCGCATGGGCGGTATGGTACCCTCGTTTCCAAAATGCCGGTTCGATCGATCCTCTGCGCCGCCTGTCTCGCGCCCACGCTGGCGTGGAGCCAGGCTCCGTTCCCCACGAAGCCCATCCAGGTGATCAGCACCGCGTCGCCCGGCTCGAGCGGCGACGTGGCGCTGCGCATGGTCGCGGCGAAGATGGCGGCGGCGATGGGCCATCCCGTCATCGTCGACGTGCGCCCCGCCGCGCGCGGGGCGCAGATGGCGCAGGCGCTCGCGCGCGCGGCGCCAGACGGCCACACCATCACCTTCGGCACCTCGGGCACGTACGTCAACGCGCGGTTCCTGTTCAAGAACGTGTCGTTCGACATCCTCAGGGACTTCGTCCCGATCAGCCTCACCGTGCGCTCGCCGACCTACGTCGCGATCAGCAGCACGACGCCGATCCATACGCTCGCCGAGCTGATCGACTACGCGAAGAAGCACCCCGGCAAGATCGAGTACGCCTCGACCGGCGCGGGCTCCGTGTTCCACCTCGCGGGCGAGTCGCTCAAGCTCTACGCCGGCATCGACATGCTGCACGTGCCGTACGCGCAGGCGAACTTCGGGCAGATGATCAACGACTGGGTCTCGGGGCGCGTGCCGCTCTACTTCCCCGCGTACGGCTTCCTCGCGCCGAACCTGGGGAAGGTGCGACCGCTCGCCGTGCTCGCGACGAAGCGCACCGAGCGCATGCCCGACGTGCCGGCGGTGGTCGAGACGCTGCCCCAGTTCCAGACCTTCGACGTGTGGTGGGCGTTCTTCGCGCCCGCGGGAACGCCGTCCGAGGTGTGCGCGAAGATCGCCGACGAGTCGCGCGCGGCGCTGAAATTCCCCGACGTCCTCGCCCGGCTCGATCAGCTCGCGCTCACGCCCGTCGGCAGCACGCCGGCCGAGCTCGACGCCGAGCTCAAGCGCGACCTCGCGACGGTCGGCAATCTCGTGCAGAAGATCGGGCTCAAGCCCGAGTAGGCCCTTCGGCGCCTTCGGGCGGATACGTGATCGCGTGGCCGTCCACGCGCGCGAAAGGCGTCAGCGCGTGGGCGCGCATGCGGTCCGCGCCCACGATCTCGTCCACGCGCACGCCGCGCACCAGCAGCGCATCGGCGATCAGCGAGCGGTGGCAGCGCCACGGAACGGCTTCGGCGCACATGATCGCGACGTGGTCGTGCCGGGCCATCTCGATCAGATGCTCGAGGCTGTCCAGGAATTCCCCCGTCTGCATGTAGTCCGCGTAGCCGCGGAACGACTCGTTGCGCCAGCCGGTGTTCGGGGAATCCTGGCGCGGACGCCGCAATCCCCCGAGTCCGCCTAAGTGTGTATACGAGATACCCGAGGGCGCGAGCGTCCCGGGCAGCGCGTCGGCGTTGAACTGCGGATTGCGGCGCGAGCGGGGCACGGTGCGCACGTCGACGAGCCGCGTCACGCCGTGCGCTCGCAGCAGGCTGACGAGCTCCTCGATGGGCCGCGTCGAATGGCCGAGGGTCAGGACGGTCGTCATGCGCTGATCGACTCTCTCCGGGCGTGCGGGTTCCGGGAGCCCCGGGAACTCCCGGTTCCCCTCGCGCTCAATCACCCATGGCGCAGATCTTCAGGCCCGGTCAAATCCTGGGCCTCAAGCTCGCGCTCCTGTTCGTTCTCGGAATCGTGGCGATCGGCGTGGTGACAGTGTACAAGGCGGCCGGGGGCCCGGTGGCTCCCGGCGACGCCGCGCAGCAGCCGATTCCCTTCAGCCACAAGCACCATGTCGGCGACGACGGCATCGACTGCCGCTACTGCCACACGTCGGTCGAGAAGAGCTCGTTCGCCGGGCTGCCCGCGACCGAGACCTGCATGACCTGCCACTCGCAGCTGTTCACCGATGCGCCGATGCTCGCGCCGCTGCGCGACAGCGCGGCGAGCGGGAAGCCCCTGCGCTGGACGCGCGTGCACGACCTGCCGGATTTCGTCTACTTCGATCACAGCATTCACATCGCCAAGGGCGTCGCCTGCGTCGAGTGCCACGGCCGCGTCGACCAGATGCCGCTCACGCGCCGGGGCGCGAGCCTCGAGATGCAGTGGTGCCTGGGCTGCCACCGCCATCCGGAGGAGCACCTGCGCCCGCGCGAGGACGTGTTCTCGATGCAGCCGGCGCGCGTCACCGCGGCGAGCAGCCCCGAGCTGCTGCGGCTGCTCGCGCTCGTCCCGGAGCGCCGCCGCGAGGATTGCTCGACATGCCACCGGTGAGCCGGGCGCTCTGGCGCAGCGTCGACGAGCCGGCCGCCGGAAGCGACGGGCACGGCCCGCACGACGCGCACCCGCTCGAGTTCTCCCCTTCGCGGCGCGACTTCATGCGGCTCGCCGCCGCCTCGCTCGCGCTCGCGGGCGCGGGCTGCTCGCCGCCTGCCGAGGAGATCACGCCCTACGTGAAATCGGACGGCGAGCCGGTGCCCGGCGTGCCGCGCTACTTCGCGACGGCGATGAGCCTCGGCGGCGCCGCGATCGGCGTGCTCGCGCGCAGCGACATGGGACGGCCGACCAAGATCGAGGGCAATCCCACGCACCCGTCGAGCCTCGGCGCGACCGACGTCTGGGCGCAGGCCGCGGTGCTCGAGCTGTGGGACCCGCGGCGCTCGCAGACCGTGCGCCGCGGCGCGCTGCCGATGTCGCGCGAGGCCTTCTTCTCGGCGCTCGGCGCGAGGCTCGAGCGGCTGCGCGCGCGCGGCGGCGAGGGCTTGCGCGTGCTGACGCGCTACGTCGACTCGCCCACGCTGGAAGCGCAGCTGCGCGCCGTGCTCGAGCGCTTCCCCGCGGCGCGCCGCCACGTGTGGGAGCCGCTGCACCGAGACAATTCCGTCGAAGGCGCGCGCCTCGCGTTCGGTCGCGTGCTCGAGCCGGTGTACCGCTTCGACCGCGCCGACGTCGTGGTCGCGCTCGACGCCGACTTCCTGCGCGAGGGCCCCGGGCGGGTGCGCTACGCGCGCGACTTCGCCGCGCGCCGGCGCGCCGACGGCCGCGCGGGAGCGATGAGCCGCGTCTACGCGATCGAGAGCCGGCCGACGCTCGCGGGCGCGATGGCCGACCACCGCGTCGCGCTGCCGGTCGCCGGAATCGAGCGCTGGCTCGCGCAGCTCGACGGCCAGCTGCGCGGCGCCGAGAGCGACGATCCGCGCGTGCGCGCGGCGGCAGCCGACCTGGCGGCGAGCGCCGGGCGCGCGCTCATCGTCGCCGGCGAATCGCTGCCGCCCGGCGCGCATGCGCTGGTGCACGCGCTGAACGACGCGCTCGGCGCGCCCGGACAGACGCTGCAGTACATCGCGCCCGTCGCCGCGGCCGAGAGCTGTACCGCGTCGCTGCGCGAGCTGACCGGCGACATGCACGCGGGCCGCGTCGACACGCTGCTCGTGCTCGGCGGCAACCCCGTGTACGACGCGCCCGCCGACCTCGCCTTCGGCGACGCGCTCGCGCGCGTGCCTTTCTCCGCGCACCTGGCGCTGCGCCGCGACGAGACGTCGGCGGCCGCGACCTGGCACGTCCCGGCGACGCACTTTCTCGAGCACTGGAGCGACGCGCGCGCCCACGACGGCACCGCGAGCGTGGTGCAGCCGCTGATCGCGCCGCTCTACGGCGGCACGTCGCCGCACGCGCTGCTCGCCGCGGTGGCGGGGGAGCCCGACGCAGACGGCCATCGGCGGGTCCGGCGCACCTGGACCCTTCGACAAGCCCAGGGCGAACGGGAGTTCGAGAATTTCTGGCGCGACTCGCTGCGCGAGGGCGTCGTGCGCGGCAGCGCCGCGGCGCCCGTCTCCGCGCGCCCGCGCGGCGTTCCCTACTCGCCGCCCGCGGGACCCGCGGGTTGGAGCGTGCGCTTCGTCGAGGACGCTTCGGTGCGCGACGGCGAGTTCGCCGCCAACGCGTGGCTTCAGGAGCTGCCGCGCCCCGATTCCAAGCTCACCTGGGACAACGCGGCGCTGCTCGCGCCCGGCTCGGCCGCGGTCCTCGGCGTGCGCACGGGCGACCTCGTCGAGATCGAGGCGGGCGCCGCGCGCGTGCGCGCCCCGGTCTGGGTCCTTCCCGGCCAGGCCGAGGGCGCGATCGCGATCGCGCTCGGCTACGGACGGGGCACCGGCGTCGACGCCTACCCGCTGCGCGCCTCGGGCTCGCCGTGGGAGGTCCGCGACGCGCACGTGCGACGCTCGGACGGCCGCCACGCCTTCGCGACGACGCAGGAACACGCGCGCATGGAGGGCCGCGACCCGGTCCGCCGCGCCGCGATCGCCGACTTCGAGGCGGGCGATTTCGACCTCGGGAAGGAGCAGCCGGAGGAGTCGCTCTACCCGGAATGGCGCTACGAAGGCTACCGCTGGGGCATGGCGATCGATCTCGGCGCGTGCATCGGCTGCAACGCGTGCACGATCGCGTGCCAGGCCGAGAACAACATCCCGACGGTCGGCAAGGACCAGGTCGCGCGCGGGCGCGAGATGCACTGGATCCGCGTCGACCGCTACTACGAGGGCGATGCCGCCGCGCCGCGCACGCTGTTCCAGCCGGTGCCGTGCATGCAGTGCGAGAACGCGCCGTGCGAGGAAGTATGTCCCGTGGGCGCGACCGTGCACGACAGCGAAGGCGTCAACGTGCAGGTCTACAACCGCTGCGTCGGCACGCGCTTCTGCTCGAACAACTGCCCGTACAAGGTGCGGCGCTTCAACTTCCTGCAGTTCGCCGACCGCGAATCGGAATCCCTGAAAGCGATGCGCAACCCCGAGGTCACCGTGCGCATGCGCGGCGTGATGGAAAAATGCAACTACTGTCTGCAGCGCATCACGCGCGCGCGCATCGAGACCGAGCGCGAAGGCCGCCGCATCGCCGACGGCGAGGTGGTGACGGCGTGCCAGGCCGCCTGCCCCGCCGAGGCGATCGTCTTCGGCGACCTGAACGATCCGAAGAGCAGGGTCATCGCCGCGAAGCGCTCGCCGCTCGAGTACGCCCTGCTCGGCGAGCTGAACACGCGCCCGCGCACGACCTACCTCGCGCGGCTCTTCAACCCCAATCCCGACATCGAGGAGGGTTGACGTGGCCGAAGTCCTGCGCGGCCGCTGGGGCTACGCCAGCATCACCGACAAGATCGCCGACATCGTGCTCACGCGCCCGGTGCACTGGGTGTGGGCGCTCGTGTTCGGGGCCGCGGCGTCGGGAGCGCTCTTCTTCTTCGGCGCGATGGGGTATCTGTTCGTGCGCGGGATCGGCATCTGGGGCGTGGACATCCCGGTCGCGTGGGGCTACGCGATCGGCAACTTCGTCTGGTGGATCGGCATCGGCCACGCGGGGACCTTCATCTCGGCGTTCCTGCTGCTGCTGCGCCAGAAGTGGCGCAACTCGATCAACCGCTTCGCCGAGGCGATGACGCTGTTCGCGGCGGGCATCGCCGGCGTGTGGCCGATCCTGCACCTCGGGCGGCCGTGGTTCTTCTACTGGCTGACGCCGTACCCGAACGTGATGGAGCTCTGGCCGCAGTGGCGCAGCCCGCTGGTCTGGGACATCTTCGCGATCAGCACCTACCTGATCGTGTCGCTGCTCTTCTGGTACGTGGGGCTCGTGCCCGACCTCGCGACGCTGCGCGACCGGGCCCACACGCGCGCGAAGCAGGTCGTCTACGGCCTGCTCGCGCTCGGCTGGCGCGGCGAGGCGCGCCACTGGGCGCGCTTCGAGACCGCGTACCTGCTGCTCGCGGGCCTCGCGGCGCCGCTGGTGATCTCGGTGCACAGCGTCGTGTCGCTCGACTTCGCCGTCGGCAACACGCCCGGCTGGCACTCGACCCTGTTCCCGCCGTATTTCGTCGCCGGGGCGCTGTTCTCGGGGTTCGCGATGGTGCTCACGCTCGCGATCCCGATGCGGCACTTCTTCGGGCTGCAGGACTTCATCACCGCGCGCCACCTCGACCACGCCGCGAAGATCATGCTCGCGACTGGCCTGATCGTCGCCTACGGCTACTTCATGGAGATCTTCACCGCTTTCTACTCGGGCGACGAGTACGAGATCTACATGACCCTGAACCGAATGGCCGGCCCGTACGCGCCCGTGTACTGGCTGCTCATGGCCTGCAACGTGATCGCGCCGCAGCTGCTGTGGTTCCGGCGCGTGCGGCGCACGGTGTGGCTGCTGTTCGTGCTCAGCATCGTGATCAACGTCGGCATGTGGAGCGAGCGCTTCATGATCGTCGTCACCAGCCTGCACCGCGATTTCCTGCCGTCGTCGTGGGGCATGTTCTATCCGACCGGCTGGGACTGGTCGATGCTCGCGGGGTCGATCGGCCTGTTCACGATGCTGTTCCTGCTGTTCGTGCGTTTCCTGCCCGCGATCTCGATCTTCGAGATGCGCGAGATCGCGCGCGAGGAGCGCGAATGAGGAAGCCGGAATGAGCGCGCCGCTCTGGGGCCTGATGGCCGAGCTCGCCGACGCCGACGCGCTGCTCGCCGCCGCGCAGCGCGCGGGCGCGGCCGGATGGCGCCGCGCCGAGGCGTACTCGCCGTTCCCGGTCGAGGGCGTCGCCGAGGCGCTCGGCTTCGCGAGGAACCGCGTGCCGCTGCTCGCGCTGCTCGGCGGCGTCGCGGGCGGCGTCGGCGGCTACTTCATGCAGTGGTACTCGGCGGTCGTCTCGTACCCGCTGAACATCGGCGGGCGGCCGCTGCACAGCTGGCCCTCGTTCATCCCGGCGACCTTCGAGCTGACGGTGCTCGGCGCGGCGCTCGCCGCGGTCTTCGGCATGCTCGCGTTGAACGGCCTGCCGCGACTGCGCCACCCGGTGTTCGACGTGCCCGAATTCGACACGGCGACGCGCAACCGCTTCTTCCTGTGCCTGCGGGCCGACGATCCGAAGTTCGACGACGACGCCGCGCGCCGCTTCCTCGAGGCGCTGCGGCCGCTCGCGATCCTGGAGGTGCCGGCGTGACGCGGCTCGCCTGCGCGCTCGCCGTCGTGCTGGCGCTCGCGGGCTGCGAGCGCATCGGTCGCAACATGTACGACCAGCCGCGCGACAAGCCGCTCCGGCCGAGCCCGCTCTTTCCCGACGGCTCCTCGTCGCGGCCCGGCGTGCCGGGCACCGTGGCGCGCTCCGAGGGCGTGCTCTCGGGCACTTCGAGCGGCCGCGCCGGCGCCGACGAGGCGCTGCGCCGCGCCGCGGCCGAGCGCGCGCAGTCGCTGCCGAAACCGGTGACGACGGCGATGCTGCGCCGCGGCCGCGAGCGCTTCGACATCTACTGCGCGCCCTGCCACAGCCCGGTCGGCGACGGCGACGGCATGGTCGCGCGCCGCGGCTTCCCGCACCCGCCCTCGTACCACGTCGAGCGCCTGCGCGCGGCGCCCGACCGCCACTTCTACGACGTGATCACGAACGGGCACGGCGTCATGGCCTCGTACGCGAACCGCGTCGAGCCCGAGGACCGCTGGGCGATCGTCGCGTACATCCGCGCGCTGCAGCGCAGCCAGTGGGCGGCGGAGAGCGACGTGCCACCCGACGAGCTGGCCCGCCTGAAAGAGCAGCGCTGATGCTCGCCTCGTATCTCTTCGCGTGGCTCGCCGTGCTCGGGATCTCGCTCGGCGCGATGGCGAACCTGATGGTGCACACGCTCACGCATGGGCGCTGGGGCCTGCCGCTGCGGCCGCCGCTCCTGGCCGCGGTGCGGCTGCTGCCGCTCGTCGCGCTGCTGTTTCTCCCGGTGCTGATCGGCTATCGCCACATCTTCCCCTGGGCCGGCGACGAGGCCGCCGCCGAGCACGCGGCCTGGTGGCTGAACGCGCCCTTCTTCCTCGCGCGCTCGGTCGCCTACCTCGCGATCTGGAACTGGCTCGCGTGGCTGTGGCTGCGCGCCGACGCGCGCTCGGGCGCGCCGTGGGCGCCGACCGACGCCGCGCGGCGCGCGAGCGCGGCAGGGCTCGTCGTCTACACCTTCACGATCTCGCTCGCCGCCACCGACTGGATCGCGTCGCTCACGCCGGCGTGGTACTCGAGCGGGTTCGGCCTGGTGGTGGGCGTGGGGCAGATGCTCGCCGGCGCCGCGTTCGGCGTCGCCGCCTTCTGCATCGCCGCGCCGGAGAACGAGGAGACGCGCGCGCTCGCCCACGACCACGGCAACCTGCTCCTCATGTACGTGATGACCTGGGCGTACCTCGCGTTCACGCAGTTCCTGATCATCTGGGCCGAGAACCTGCCGCACGAGATCGCCTGGTACGTGCCGCGGCTGCAGACCGGCTGGTGGGGGCTCGGCGCCTTTCTCGTCGCCTTCCAGTTCTTCCTGCCGTTCCTGATCCTGCTCTCGCGCGGCGCGAAGCGCGCGCCGCGCTTCCTGGCCGGCCTTGCCACGGCGCTTCTCGTCGCGTACGTCGCGAACGTGTTCTGGCTGGTACTGCCC
>DATDMW010000193.1:0-3207 GCA_036518595.1 Burkholderiales bacterium | reverse complement strand
CGTCGACGGCGCGCAGGGGCGCGCGCAGGTCGTGCGATACCGAATGCGAAAACGCATCCAGCTCCTTGTTGGCGATCACCAGCTCCGTGGTCTTCTCCTCGACGCGCCGGCGCGCCTGGCGCTCGCCCGCGTGCGCGTCCGCGAGCCGCGCGTAGAGCACGCCGTTCTCGAGCAGCAGCACGATCAGGACGAAGCTCGCGGCGAGCAGGCCGTAGGCCCGGCCCGCGTAAAAGCCGAGATCGAAGCGCCCGGCGTTCAACACCGCGGAAAGCGCGATATCGAACAGCCATGCGCACATGACGACCATCAGCCACACGTCGAGGACCGAGCGCCGGCGGCGCAGCCACAGCACGGCGAGGGCGAGCAGGCTCGCGCCCCACACGCCCGAGACGACGACGATCATCGCGGGCGTGTAGCGGTTGCCCTGCATGATCGGGGGCAGCGCATCGTGCCCTGCGGTGGCGACGGCGGCCGCCGTGCCGGCGCACACCATTGCCGCCGCGGCCGCACTCGTGATCGCGATGCCCGGACGGGACGGCTTGGCGCGCGCCTCGCCGCGCACGCGGCGGGCGAGGACGGCGTACGCGATCACTGCGACCGGGAAGCCCGCGTGCCAGAACATGTAGAGCCATGCGGTGCTCTGCGGCCCCGCGCCGAGCAGTCCGCCGGAGGAGGCCAACCCCGGAAACGTCAGGGCGTGGATCACCGCCATGCAAGCCGTGAAGACATAGCCCGCCGCCAGCACCAGCACCGCGACCGAGCCCAGTATCGCGTACTGCCCGAACAGCAGCACCGCGGTCACGGCATCGTTGACGAAGACGGCCGACTGGTACGCGGGGATGAACGCCGGGACGGGGAGCAGCGGCATCGTGGCCAGGGGCGCGGCGACGGCAAACAGCACGGCGGACGCCACGACGACCGCCAGCGCCAGCCAACGCTCCCTCGCGTCGGGCGGCATCGTCGACAGGAATATCGGGCGCTCTTCGAACGCCATGCGCCTTTCCCCTGGATTACCCGGGGAAAGATATCACATCGATGGCCGTTTGGAGGCGCCCTTCGGCGTGCTCGACGTGCGGGATTTCTCCGAGGAACGGCGCGTCGAGCGCGCGTTTCAGGAATTCGATGTTCTCGTCGCAGCGCGCCATCGCAGGGTCGATGCGGTTGGCGACCCAGCCGGCGAGCCCCAGCCCGCGCGACGCGATCGCCTCCCGAGTCAACGTCGCATGGTTGAGGCAGCCGAGGCGCATGCCGACGACGAGGACCACCGGCAGCGCGAGCATCCGCGCGAGGTCGGCCGCGTCGTGCGATTCGTTCAGCGGCACGCGGAAGCCGCCGACGCCTTCGACGACGACCCAGCGCGCGATCCCGGCGAGCCGGGTGTAGCAGGCGACGAGGTGCTCGAGGTCGATGCGGACCGACTCGTGCGCCGCGGCGAGGTGCGGCGCGATCGCCTCGCGCAGGGCATATGGATTCACGAGCGCCGGGTCCGCCCGCACCGTGCTCGCGGCGATCAGCGCTTCGACGTCCTCGTTGGTCCTCCCGGCCGGCGTTTGCTCGCAGCCCGCCGCGACCGGCTTCATCCCGACGGTCGACGCGCCGTCCGCGGCGAGCCGGCGCAGCAGCGCGCAGGCGACCAGCGTCTTGCCGACGCCCGTGTCGGTGCCGGTGACAAAGACGCCCGGCATCGCGCTATTCCACCGCGTCGACCAGCGCGAGCGTCTCCGAGGCGAGCAGCTCGCACTGCTCGTCGTCGAGGACGTACGGCGGCATGAAATAGACCGTGCCGCCGAGCGGCCGCAGCAGCAGCCCGCGCTCGAGCGCGGCGGCGTGGAAGCGCGCCGGGAATTGCGGACCGGCGCCTTCGACCTCGAACGCCCAGATCATGCCGGTGTTCCGGAAGGCGCGCACCCGCGGGTGCGCGGCGAGGGGAGCCAGCATCCGGGTCAGCTTCTGCGCGCGCGCGCGGTTGCCGGCGATCACATCGTCGTCGCGGAAGATGGCGAGCGTCGCGAGCGCGGCGCGGCAGGCGAGGGGGTTCCCTGTATACGAGTGGGAGTGGAGAAAGCCCCGGGCGGGGTCGTCGTCGTAGAAGGCGCGGTAGACCGCGTCGCTCGCGAGCACCACCGACAGCGGCAGGGTGCCGCCGCTCAGTCCCTTCGACAGGCACAGGAAATCGGGCGTGATCGCCGCCTGCTCGCAGGCGAGCATGGTGCCGGTGCGCCCCATGCCGACGGCGATCTCGTCGGCGATCAGGTGGACGGCGAAGCGCTCGCACAGCGCGCGCGCGCGGCGCAGGTATTCGGGGTGGTACATCGCCATGCCGCCGGCGCATTGGACCAGCGGCTCGACGACGACGGCCGCGGTTTCCGTGTGGTACCGCTGCAGATGCGACTCGAGCGCCGCGGCGCAGCGCCCGGCGTAGTCGGTGGGGGTCTCGCCAGGTTCGGCCAGTCGCCAGTCGGGGCTCGGCACCTTTGCCGCCTCGATCACGAGGTCGGCGTAAGGGGCCTTGAACAGCCCGAGGTCCGTGACCGCCAGCGCCCCGAGCGTCTCGCCGTGATAGCCATTGGCCAGCGCGACGAAGCGGTGCTTCTTCGGCAGTCCCCGGTTGCGCCAGTAATGCGCGCTCATCTTGAGCGCGATCTCGACCGCGGACGCGCCGTCGGAGGCGTAGAAGCAGTGGCCGAGGTGCCCGCCCGTCAGCGCCGCGAGCTGCTCCGACAGCTCGACGACGGGCTCGTGCGTGAAGCCGGCCAGCATCACGTGCTCGAGCCGCTCGAGCTGATCGCGAAGCGCCGCGTTGATGCGCGGGTTGGCGTGCCCGAACAGGTTCACCCACCAGGAGCTGATCGCGTCCAGGTAGCGGCGGCCTTCGAGATCGTAGAGCCAGGCGCCGCTGCCACGCGCGATGGCCACGGGCGGGACGCGCTCGTGCGTCTTCATCTGCGTGCACGGGTGCCAGACCGCGGCGATGCTGCGCTCGGAAGGGCTGCGCTCGTTCACGGGACGTGCGCGCTCAGCGCGCGAGCGCGGCGCGTGCGTGGCGCCGCGCGGCGAGTCCGCGCAGCGCCTCGACCAGGCGGTCGACTTCTTCGGCCTCGTGCGCGGCCGAGAGCGAGATGCGCAGACGCGCCGTGCCCGCCGGCACGGTCGGCGGCCGGATCGCCGGCACCCAGAGCCCCTGCTCGAGCAGCGCGTCCATGAGCT
>DATDMW010000192.1:0-2352 GCA_036518595.1 Burkholderiales bacterium | reverse complement strand
TCACCGCGTAGGCGCCGCGCACGCGCTTGTGCACGGCCGCCACCGCGGTGAAGATCGTCTGCGGATCCAGGCGCAGCTTGACCGAGGCTTTCTCCAGCTCGTGCGCGAGCACGTTGAGCAGGACCTCGGAGTCGGAGTTCGTGTTGATGTGCCGCAGGTCCTGCCGGAACATCTCCTGCTTGAGCGCCTCGGAGTTCGTGAGGTTGCCGTTGTGGCCGAGGACGATGCCGAACGGCGAGTTGACATAGAACGGCTGCGCCTCGGCCGTGTTGAACGCCGATCCCGCGGTCGGGTAGCGGCAATGCGCCACGCCCATCTCGCCGCCGAGGTTGCGCATGTTGCGCGTGCGGAACACGTCGCGCACCAGGCCCGGCCCCTTGTGCATGTGGAACTGCTTGTGCTCGGACGTCACGATCCCGGCCGCGTCCTGACCGCGGTGCTGCAGGAGCAGCAGCCCGTCGTAGAGCAGCTGGTTCACGGGACTCTTCGCCACGACTCCGATGATTCCGCACATAGCTCTTTTCCCTACCGGTAATGGATGCGCTGCGCGATGCGGTCGGGCAGGAGCGGCCGCAGCCCCAGCACCATGGTCTCGAGCGGCCCGGACAGCACCGCGTTGCGCCAGAACGGGTCGCGCGGCAGCGCCGTCATGCCGCCGATCATCACCAGCCCGAGAACGATGATCAGCCCGCGCAGCATGCCGAACGCGCCGCCGAGCGCACGGTCGGTCCAGGTCCACTCGGCTGCGCGCACCATGCGCTGAACCAGCAGCCCGATGAACCCTGCGACCACCAGCGCGCCGAGGAACAGCGCGAAGAAGCCGGCGACGGGCCTCAGGCCCGGGCCGAGGCTCTCCGGCATGTATTCGCCGAGCGCTCCGCCGAAGCCGACCGCGAGCACGAACGCCGCGATCCAGCCGCCGAGCGAGACGATCTCGAGCGCGAGGCCGCGCAGCATGCTGACGACCACCGAGAGCACGAGCACGATGAGCACCCCATAGTCGAACCAGGTCACTTCGACGTCACCTGGCCGACGGGAACGCCGAGCGCTTTCAGCCTGTCGCGCGCGCGCTCCGCGGACTCGCGCGTGCCGAACGGGCCGGCGCGCACGCGCGTCTGCTCGCCTTCCTTGCTCTGGATCTTCTCCGTGTAGGCGGCGAATCCGGCGGCCGCCGCCTGGTCGCGCGCCTTCTGGGCGTTTTCCGGGTTGGCGAAGACGCCGATCGGGACCACGTAGCCGGTGTCGTTCAGCAGGGCCAGCGCGCGCTTCGCCTCGTCGTCCTTGCGCGAGGCCGCCCGCTTGTCGGCGGGCTTCGTCGATTTCGGCGCGGTCTTGTGCGCTTCGGGCGCCTTCGCTTCGGGCTTCTCCTCGGCGGGCGCGGCGGCGGCCTCGGGTTTCGGTTTCGCGGGCGCCGGCGCGGGAGCCTGCAGCACGCGCGCGCCGAACCTGCCCGCGTCCTGCGAAGGGATCTGCACCGTCAGGTCGTGGCGAACCGGCTTGGGCTCCTGGTCCAGGATCACGGGAAGCACGATCACGACGAGCAGCACCAGCGCGATCGCGCCCACGAGCCGCCGGCGCGCCCGGCGCTTCAGCATCAATGCATCCTGGGTTTCTGCCATGGCGACGCTCCGAGTCAGGTCCCGCGCGTTCCGGACTGCCCGGCCATGATTTCGGCCACGGTGTGGAAGGATCCGAAAACCAGAATTCTATCATTTTCACCCGCCCGACTCCGCGCCGCGGCATACGCTTGCGCCGGCGACGCGTACTGCGTCACCTCGCCGCCCGCGCCCGATTCGCGGATCGCGCGCGCGAGATCGGCGCTCGAGGCGGCGCGAGGTCCGGTGAGGCTCGCCGCGAACCACGCGGAGACGCGTCCCTTGAGCGCCGCGCACACGCCGGCGATGTCCTTGTCCTTGAGCATCCCGAACACCGCGTAGGTTTCCGGATAGAAGCCCATCGCGCCGAGGTTCTCCGCGAGCACCGCGGCCGCCTGCGGGTTGTGCGCGACGTCGAGGATCACTGTCGGACGTCCCGGCAGCACCTGGAAGCGCCCCGGCAGCTCCGCGCGCGCGAGCCCGGTGCGCACGTCCTGCGCGCCGACCGGGATGCGGCCGCGCTGCGTCTCGAGCGCGGCGAGCGCGGCGCTCGCGTTGCCGAGCTGGCTCGCGCCGCGCAGCGCGGGATGTGCAAGGCCCGGACGGCGCCCCTCGCGTCCCCAGAACATCCACTGCCCGCCCTGCACGCGGTAGCCGAAGTCGCGGCCGATCAGCCGCAGGTCCGCGCCGACGCGGCGCGCCGCCTCGAGCACGGTCTCCGGCGGCTGGGGATCGGCGACGATCGCGGGCCGCCCCG
>DATDMW010000191.1:0-2155 GCA_036518595.1 Burkholderiales bacterium | reverse complement strand
ACGATCGCGCCGGCGAACACGATCGGCGGATGGCTGCCGCCCTTCGCGAATCCGCCGTCGAGGAGCGGCTTGATGAGCGCCGGGAAGAGCGGCTCGGTCGCCGCGGCGAGGACCATGCCGAGCACCGAGATGGCGAACACGGCCGCGTACGGCCGGACGTAGGAAAGCAGCCGCACATAGAGCGCGCCGGCGCCCGACTCGATCAACGCGAGCCCCGCCACGCGGCGACGAGCCGGAGCAGCTCGCGCGCGCGCGCCTCGTAGGTGTGGTGCTCCATGACGTCGTGGTGCAGCGCTTCCGCCTTGTCGCGGGCCACGGGAAAGTGCCCGAGGAAAAATTTTATCCGCGCCACGCACTCTTCGACCGAAGAGAACGACTCCCAGGCTTGCGCGGGGAAGGTCTCGGGGCCATGGCGGCGCTCGTCGCACAGCAGGAACCCGCCGCACGCGCCGACGCCGAAGCAGCGCTCGGGCAGCCCCCAGCTCGGCACCGGGTCGTCGCACACCGCGCCGACGCTCAGGTTGATCCGGCTCGCCTGGATGGTGTGCACCTGCTCCGCGAGCCCGACTGCCGAGCCGACGCTCGTGTCGACGAGGTGGAAGGAGATGCCCTCGCGCTCGAGCCGCGGCGCGAGCTCGGCGAAGAAGGCGACGCGCTGCCGGACCTGCCGGAACGCGGGGTTCAGCGTGCCGACGAAGCTGACGTCCCAACGGTACGTCGCCGGGTCGCGCAGCGATTCGAGCGAGCGGCCGGCGAGCTGGTAGCGGTCGACCTGAGCGGCGTTCGGGAAATAGCGCACGGGCTCGCCGAAGAGCGACACGCTTTGCAGCGAATGGGCGAGGTGGATGTCGACCGGCCGCGAAGCATGGACCAGCAGGCGCCGCAGCGGCTTGATCGCGCAGTTCCACGGCGCATCGCGGTTCCACCAGACGTAAGGCGCGCCGTCCGCGGCAAGCCGGCGCCGCAGGCGCGAGAGCCGCAACGGCTGCTTGATCTGCTCGAACACGTTGCCGAAGTAGAAATACCGCTCGCCTTCGCGCGGCGGCGGCAGCTCGTCCGCGGCGACGCGGCGCACCGTGCAGCCCGCAGCCGCGACCGCCCGGGAGAGAACTTCCTTTTCGTCGAACACGGTGAGCATGTGCATCTCACGCGCCCCGCTGGGCGCCGAGCGTCGCGTAGAGGCCGACCAGCTTCGCCGCCATCGCGTCGATGCCGTAGCGCTCGGCCCCGCGGCGCGCCGCCTCCCTCATCGTCGGCGATCCGGCGGCGGCGTCGGCGAGCTTCATGAGGCGCGCGAGCCCCTGCGCATCGTCGGGCTCGCACACCCAGCCGCTCACGCCCGGCTCGAGGACCTCGGAGGCGCCGCTGCGCGTGCTCGCGATCACCGGCAGCCCGCTCGCCAGCGCTTCGAGCGCGGTGCTGCCGAACGGCTCGTAGCGGCTCGGCATGACGAGGCAGTCGGCCGCGGCATAGAAGGGACGCACGTCGTCCTGCCCGCCGAGGAAGCGGACGCGCTCGCCCAGGCCCGCGGCGCGCGCCCGCTCCTCGAAGCGCGCCTGCTGCCGGTCCCTGCCGACGATCCACAGACGAAAACGCGGCTCGCCGGCCGCGGCGAGCGCATCGATCGCTGCGGCAAGACCCTTGCGCGGGAAGCCCGAGCCGACGAAGAGGAACAGCATGTCGCGCGGGCCGCAGCCGAGCTCGTGCCGCGTGGCTTCGCGGCCGGCGCGGGCGCGCGGATGGAAGTACTCGAGGTCGACGCCGTTGTAGATCACGTGCAGCTTGGCCGGGTCGACGCGAAAGGCGCGCAGCACGTCGGCGCGCACCATCTCGGAGATGCAGATGACGGCGCGCAGCCGCGGATGCTCGAACATGCGCCGCTCCGCCGCGCACACGTAACGGTGGTACGGATTGATCGCCATGCCGAGACGCTCCAGCTTCCCGGCGCTCGCTGCGCGCAGCTCGAGCCAGCGCCGGTGCACGCCGTCGCCCGCGCGGTAGAGCGGCGCGCCGGGGATACGCTCGTGCGACTGCACGAGGTCGAAGCCCTCGCGTCGCCAGGCGGCACGCGCCGCGCGCGCAAACGACCAGTCGCGCCAGACCTTGCCAATGTGGAAGGGGTCGACGCGCAGTACGCGGCGCGCGCCCCAGCCCT
>DATDMW010000190.1:0-8225 GCA_036518595.1 Burkholderiales bacterium | reverse complement strand
CTCGAGCCCGACTATCTCGACGCCCGGTCCAATCTCGCCGCCGCGCTCGCCCGGCGCGCCGGGGCCGGCGGCACCCCGGCAGCCGGGGCGCGTGCGCAGGTGGACTCTGGCAACGCGCACAAAGACGCCGGGCGCCTCGACCAGGCGCTCGCGTGCTACGAGCAGAGCGTCGCGCTCGCGCCGGATCTGACCGCGGGCTACGTCGATATCGGCAGTACGATCGTGCAGCTCGGCCGTCCGCGCGATGCACTCCCGTGGTTCAGGAAGGCGCTCGCGCTCGAGCCTGATCTGCCGGAAGCGCTGTATGGCCTCGGGATGGCGGCGTCCCGCGCCGGAGACGCGGCCGGCGCGAAGGCCGCGCTCGCGCGGTACCTGCGCCTCGAGCCCAACGACGAGCCCGCGATGCTCGCGCTCGCGGAAGCGCACAGCCAATCCTTCGAGCTCGACGAGGCGCGCGCGTGGTTCGAGCGTGCGCTGGCGGCGAACCCGGGGCGGGCGGGCGCGCACATCGGGTTGGGCAACGTTCTGCGCAACCAGGGGCGGCTCGCCGACGCCATCGGCGAATACCGCCTCGCGCTCGAGCGCGACCCGGGCGCGGTCGTCGCCTACCAGAACGTGCTGTTCTGCATGATGTGCACGAGCGCGTACTCGGCGCGCGACGTGTACCAGGAGCACCTCGAGTTCGCGCGGCGCTTCGAGCGGCCGCTGTTCGCTCCGCGCCCGAGCCATCCCAATCCGCCGGATCCGCGTCGGCGCCTGCGCATCGGCTACGTCTCGCCCGACCTGCGCCGGAACATCGTCGGCTACTACGTCGAGCCGATTCTGCGGCATCACGACCGGGACGCCTTCGAGATCTTCTGCTATCACACCGGCGCGCGCGACGCGTTCAGCGAGGAGCTCGCCGGGCTGGTCCATGGCTGGCGCGACGTCGGCTCGCTGTCCGACGACGCCATCGCCGCGCGCGTGCGCGAGGACAGCATCGACATCCTCGTCGACCTGTGCGGACATGGCGCGGGCAACCGCATCCTCGTGTTCGCACGCAGGCCCGCGCCGGTCCAGGCGAGCTATCTCGATTACTCGACGACGACCGGGCTCGCGTCGATCGACTGGCGACTGACGACCGGGTACTGCGATCCCCAGGGAGCCGACGCGTACTATTCGGAGAAGCTCTACCGGCTCCCCGGCACGTACTGGACTTACAACCCGCCCCTGCGGCCGCCCATCCCGGCGCCGCCGTCGCAGTCGGCCGGCCACGTCACCTTCGGCAGCTTCAACCTCTATTACCGGATCACGCCCGAGGTGGTCGCGCTGTGGGCGCGCGTGCTGCTCGCCGTGCCGGGCTCGCGGCTCGCGATCGTCGGCGTCGCGGACGGTTCGACCCAGGCGGCGCTGCTCGCCGCCTTCGCCGCGTCCGGCGTGGACGCCGGGCGCTTGTCCGCGCACAGCGTGGTCCCGTTCGCCAGGTACAACGAGCTGCTCGCCGCGGTCGACATCGCGCTCGCGCCGTTTCCCTACAACGGCGCAACGACGATGATGGATTGCCTGTGGAACGGCGTGCCGGCGGTCGCGCTGAAAGGCGGCGAAACGTTCTACTCGCGCATCGGCTGCAGCATCCTCGAGGAGGCCGGGCTCGGGCGGCTGATCGCGGAGGACGCGGACGACTACGTCCGCATCGCGGCGGATCTCGCCGCCGACACCCGCGCGCGCGAGACCCTGCGCGCATCGCTGCGCGACACGATGGAGCGCTCGCGCCTGCGCGACTTCGCGGGCTTCACCCGCGGGCTGGAGGCGGCGTACCGGGAGATGTGGACGGCGTGGTGCGCGTCGCGGCGGGAGGCGTCGTGAAGCGGATCTGGTCGGGGTGACTGGATTCGAACCAGCGACTCCTGCGTCCCGAACGCAGTACTCTACCAGGCTGAGCTACACCCCGAACCGCGTTGCTATCATGAGGAAGAGCGCCGGGAACCTGATCGATGACTTCAGTAATCGCGCTCGACCGCGAAGGTCGCCAATTCTAGCAGACATTCCTTGTGCTTTGAATCGGCCAGCGGCGCGAGCGCGTCGCGCGCGGTCTTCGCCTCCTCGGTCGCCTTGGCCCGCGCATAGTCGAGCGCGCCCGTCGACTGGATCGCCGCCAGGACGTCTCCGAACTCGCCCCGGCCTCCGTGCTCGATCGCCTGGCGCACCGTGCGCGCCTGCGCCTCTGCGCCGCGCTCCATGACGTAGATCAGCGGCAGCGTCGGCTTGCCTTCGTTGAGGTCGTCGCCGAGGTTCTTGCCCGTGTGCGCGGCATCGCCCGAGTAGTCGAGCACGTCGTCGATCAGTTGGAACGCCGTCCCGAGATGCATGCCGTAGCGCGCGAGACCGGATTCCGCCGCGGAGCCGGCGCCGCCGAGGATGCCGCCGAGCTGCGCGGCGGCCTCGAACAGCTTCGCGGTCTTGCGCCGGATGACCTCGAGGTACTGCTGCTCCGAGACGCGCGTGTTGTGGCTGTTCAGCAGCTGCAGCACCTCGCCCTCGGCGATGGTGTTGGTCGCGTCGGCTAGCACCTCCATCACGCGCATGTTGCTCAAGGCCACCATCATCTGGAACGCACGCGAGTACAGGAAATCGCCGACGAGCACGCTCGCCGCGTTACCGAACTCGGCGTTCGCGGTCTTGCGGCCGCGGCGCAGCTCCGACTCGTCGACCACGTCGTCGTGCAGCAGCGTCGCGGTGTGGATGAACTCGATTACCGCAGCGAGCTCGTGGTGGTCGCGGCCGCGGTAGCCGAGCGCGCCGGAGGCGAGCAGCACCAGCGCGGGCCGCAGGCGCTTGCCGCCGCCGCCGATGATGTACTCTGCGATGGTCCGGATCAGGACCACGTCGGAATCGAGCCGCGCGCGGATCAGCGCGTCGACCGCCTGCATGTCGGCGGCGATCAGCTTCTGGATCGATTCGAGGGGCACTCTCGGGGTCTCGCGGCGGGCGTTTCGGCGGGCTGGGCGAGAATATTACATGCCCTTTGACCGGCCAGTCTAACGGCATGTATAATTTGCGGTTTTCCGGTGCCGCAGCAAGCCCTGATCGAAAGGCGGCGGCCCCTCTCGGGAGAAGTCTCATGTATGCGGTCGTGAAGACCGGCGGCAAGCAGTACCGCGTGTCCGCCGGCGAGAAGCTGAGGGTCGAGAAGCTCGCGGCCGAGGTCGGCGCCGAGGTGGTGCTCGACCAAGTGCTCGCCGTCGGCGAGGGCGAGTCGCTCAAGATCGGCACGCCGGTCGTTCCGGGCGCCAAGGTGAAGGCGAAGGTCGTGTCGCACGTGCTCGGCGAGAAGCTGAAGATCTTCAAGCTGCGCCGGCGCAAGAGCTCCAAGCGCACGACCGGGCACCGCCAGCGCTATACGGAAATCGAGATCACCGGAATTTCGGGCTGAGGCAAACACATGGCACACAAGAAGGCAGGCGGCAGCTCGCGCAACGGGCGCGACTCCGAGTCGAAACGGCTGGGCGTGAAGCGCTACGGCGACCAGATCGTCCTCGCGGGGAGCATCCTCGTGCGCCAGCGCGGCACGCGCATCCATGCGGGTGAGAACGTCGGCATGGGCAAGGACCATACGCTGTTCGCGAAGGTCGACGGCAAGGTGAAGTTCGCCGTGAGGGGCCCGAGCCGCAGGCAGACGGTGAGCGTGGTCCCGGCATGAGTCCGAACTGAGCGTCCCTTCACTCCGACGAAAGCCCTATCCACGCGGTAGGGCTTTTTTGTTTCTATGAAGTTCATCGACGAAGCCGTGATCGAGGTGCACGCCGGCAAGGGCGGGAACGGCGTCGTCAGCTTCCGGCGCGAGAAGTACGTGCCGCGCGGCGGCCCCGACGGCGGCGACGGCGGACGCGGCGGCAGCGTGTGGGCGGTCGCCGACGGCAACATCAATACGCTGGTGGACTATCGCTTCGCACGCATTCATCGCGCGAAGGACGGCGAGCGCGGCCAGGGCGGGCAGAAGAACGGCCGCGGCGCCGACGACGTGGTGCTGCGCATGCCGGTCGGGACGGTCATCGCGGACGCGGAAACGGGCCAGGCGATCTGCGATCTCGACAAGGACGGCGAGCGGGCGCTGCTCGCGCGCGGCGGCGAAGGCGGCCTCGGCAACGTCAACTTCAAGTCGAGCATCAACCGCGCGCCGCGCAAGGCGACGCCCGGCGGCGAAGGCGAGAACCGCAAGCTCAAGCTCGAGCTCAAGGTGCTGGCCGACGTCGGCCTGCTCGGGCTGCCGAACGCGGGCAAGTCGACGCTCATCCGCGCGGTGTCGGCCGCACGGCCGAAGGTCGCGGACTACCCCTTCACCACGCTGCAGCCGTATCTCGGCGTGGTGAGGCTCGGAGTCGACCGCAGCTTCGTGATCGCCGACATCCCGGGCCTGATCGAGGGCGCCGCCGAGGGCGCCGGCCTGGGGCACCAGTTCCTGCGGCATCTCGCGCGCACGCGCCTCCTGCTGCACGTGATCGACGTCGCGCCGCTCGAGCCCGGGGCCGACCCCGCGCGCGACGCGCGCGCCATCGCGGCCGAGCTGAAGAAGTACGACCCGGGCCTGCACCGCAAGGCGCGCTGGCTGGTGCTCAACAAAATGGATATGCTGCCCGCCGAAGAGCGCGAGCCGGCGGCGGCGGCCATCGTCCGGAAGCTGCGCTGGCGCGGGCCGCATTTCGGCGTCTCCGCGCTCACGGGCGCGGGCTGCACCGAGCTCAGCTCCGCGGTCATGCATTTTCTGGAGACGGGAAAGACGCGATGAAGGCCGCTCGCCGCTTCGTCGTCAAGGTCGGCAGCTCGCTGGTCACGAACCACGGGCAGGGCCTCGACGCGGCCGCGATCGGACGCTGGGCGGCGCAGGTCGCCGAGCTGCGCGGCGCAGGCCACGAGGTGATCCTGGTCTCGAGCGGCGCGATCGCCGAGGGCATGCAGCGCCTCGGGTGGAGCCGCAGGCCGCGCACCATGCACGAGCTGCAGGCCGCGGCCGCGGTGGGCCAGATGGGCCTGGCGCAGGTCTACGAATCGTGCTTCCGCGGCCACGGACTGCGCACGGCGCAGGTGCTCCTCACGCACGCCGACCTCGCCGACCGGCAGCGCTATCTCAACGCGCGCTCGACGCTGCTCACGCTGCTCTCGCTCGGCATCGTCCCGGTCATCAACGAGACCGACACCGTCGTGACCGACGAGATCCGCTTCGGCGACAACGACACGCTGGGCGCGCTGGTGACGAACCTGATCGAGGCCGATATCTTCGTCATCCTCACCGACCAGGAGGGCCTGTATACGAGCGACCCGCGCCGCGACGCAGCCGCGACGCTCGTGCGCTCGGCCAACGCCGGCGATCCGCGCCTCGAGGACATGGCGGGCGGCGCCGGCTCCGAGACCGCGCGCGGCGGCATGCTCACCAAGGTGCTCGCCGCGAAGCGCGCGGCGCGCTCGGGCGCGCAGACCGTGATCGCGTCGGGCCGCGAGTCCGACGTGCTCCGCCGCATCGCGGCGGGCGAGCAGATCGGGACGCTGATCCAGCCGCAGACCACGGCGCTCGCTGCGCGCAAGCAGTGGCTCGCCGACCACGTGCAAATCGGCGGCAGGCTGCATCTCGACGCAGGCGCCGCGCGGGCGCTGCTCGCCCGTGGGAAGAGCCTCCTGCCGGTCGGCGTCAAATCCGTCGAAGGCGACTTCGAGCGCGGAGCGGTGATCGCCTGCGTCGATCCCGACGGACGGGAGATCGCGCGCGGGCTGGTGAATTACAGCGCGCAGGAGTCGCGCCGGATCGCGGGACGCGCCTCTAGCGAGATCGAGGCGATCCTCGGCTACGTGGACGAGCCGGAGCTCATCCACGTCGACAACCTCGTCCTGCTCTGACGGCTCAGCGCAGCTCGCGGCTCGCCCGGGCCAGCGCGTTGACCGCGACGTCCGGGCTGCCGACGTGCGAGCCTTGTACGCAGAAGAATTCGTCGGCGAGCGCAGCCTGCTGGTTGTTCGGAAAGCTACGCCGGGACGGAATCCGCGCCCAGTCGGCGCTGCGCGCCTGGAGCCACGTCCGATCGGCTCCCCCGAACGCGTACAGCCTGCGCTCGCGCGACTCGCAACGGATGCCCTCGTAGCTGACGTTCGACGTGCCGCTCGGGCTGCGCGCGACGAGCGTGTAGCGAACGACGCCGTCCTTTCCGACGCTCACCGACTTCGAGTCGATGAAGAATTCGAAGGGAGTCGTGGGGCTCACGTAGAAGCGCAGCAGGTTCTCGTCCGCGGGGTATGCCGGGAGCGCCCACTTCTGCTCTTCCCAGGGCTTGTCCTCGTCGAACTGCGGCTTGTATCCCCCCGGGTATTGCGGCGCGAGCACCTGGGCGAAGGCTCCGGCGCACAGGGCCGCGAGCAGCGAGGCCGCCGCTAGGGAGGGCAGTCTCATGCGAGGTCCTGCACGACGGCGTCGCGAACAGCACCAGGCAGCGCCACCGCGGCGCGGCACTGCGGGTGATCGACTCCGAGCGAGAGCGCGGCGCCGCGCTTGGCGGCCTGCGCCGCGCGCTCGTCGAGCTCGAAGCGCAGGAAATGCACCGACGAGGTCTTCTCCTCGTTCTCGCGCTCGAGATCCTCGTCCGCGATCGCCCAGATGCGGGGCGAGCCCTCGACCTCGAGCCAGATCCTGCGCTCGACGCCCTTGAGGCGCGCGAGCTCGCGCTGGCGCTCCTCGGGATCGGGATACTCGAGCATCAGCGTCGCCTTGAAGTTGCGGCCGTCGGGGACGAGCGGATTGTAGGTGTCGAGCTCCTCCTGGATCCCGCTCTCCTCGAAGATGCGCTCGACGCGCAGCATCTCCTGCACCTGGTAGCGGATCGTCAGCTCGTCCTCGAAGATCAGCCGGACGTGCTCGCCCAACGCGACGGTGCGGTGGCGCTTGTGCTCGATCACGCGCGCGCGGAAGGCGCCGCGCTCGCGCGCGTACGCCTCGAGCGTGAGCAGGCTGGCGCGCTCGATCCGCGGCATGCTAGAGCCCGTACGCCATGCGCAGCAGCGTGAGCGGATGCGCTTTCTTCGCGCGCACGTCCTTCCCGCCCTCGGCCATCCCCTGCTCGATCTGGCGGGCGGCGATCGGGCAGTCGGAGCTGATCCAGTCCGGGTCCCCCTCGGCCATGAGGCGGAACACCGGGCGGCCGATCTTCATCGAGTTGGCGAAGTGCTCGCTCTTCACGCCCCAGGTGCCGTCGTGCCCGGAGCAGCGCTCGACGACGCGCACCTCGGTTCCGGGGACGAGCGCGAGGGCCTCGCGCGTCTTCTGGCCCATGTTCTGGACCCGCGAATGACAAGGGATATGGTACGACAGCCGGCCGAGCGGCTTCCTGAAGTCGGTCCTGAGCAGGCCGTCCTTGTGCCGCAGGACGAAGTACTCGAAAGGATCGAACATGGCGTCGGCCACCTGCTTCGTCTCGGCGTCCTCCGGGAAGAGCAGCCGCAGCTCGGTCTTGAACATGAGCGTGCACGAGGGCACGGGGGTGAGGATGGCGTAGCCCTCGCGCGCGAGGCGCGCCAATCGCGGCACGTTGATTTCCTTCAGCCGTGCGACGCTCTCGAGATCGCCGATCTCGAGCTTGGGCATCCCGCAGCAGGCTTCCTTGTCCACGATGACGTAGGGAATGTCGTTGTGGTCGAGCACGGCGAGCAGGTCGTGGCCGATACCGGGCTCGTTGTAGTTCACGTAGCAGGTCGCGAAGATCGCGGCCTTCCCCGGCGTGCGCTCGCCCGCCCTCGGCTCCCGCGACGCGCTCGCCTTGGCCTTGCCGCGGAAGGTCCGCGGCGCGAACGGCGGCAGCTCCCGGTCCCGGTGCACGCCGAGCGCCTTCTCCATGACCGCGCGCACGGGCGGGCTCGCATTGGCGGCATTCACCGCCTGCGCGACGACCGGGATCGCCGCGAGCTTCCCCATCGCGTCGGTCGACGACAGCAGCCGGTCGCGAAAGCGCGTGCCGCCCTTGGCGAACTTCAGCGCCTTGGCGCGCAGCATCACGTGCGGGAAGTCCACGTTCCACGGATGCGGCGGCACGTACGGGCACTTGGTCATGTAGCACAGGTCGCACAGGTAGCACTGGTCGACCACGTTCCAGTACTTCGGCTTCTCGACGCCGTCGACCTCCATCGTCGCGCTCTCGTCGACGAGGTCGAACAGCGTCGGGAAGGTCGTGCACAGGTTCACGCAGCGGCGGCAGCCGTGGCAGATCTCG
>DATDMW010000189.1:0-3682 GCA_036518595.1 Burkholderiales bacterium | reverse complement strand
CTCCGAGGCCGCGCCCGGGCGCCCCTCGAAGTCCCTGATCACGACGAGCGAGTCGCCGCAGCGCCCGAGCAGGTAGGAACGGTCCTCCCCTTCCACCAGGTACAGCGTGACGCGCGTGTCGAGGCGCGCCGTTTCCACCAGCCGGATCCTGCGCGCGCCGCGCAGCGCCGCTGGCGCGAGGCGCGAGCGCTTGAGCGCGTACACCGCTGCCCACGCCAGGGCACCCACGAGAACAAGCGCGCCGAAGGCCTGCACCCACTCGGACGAAGGCTCGCGCTCGGCCTTCTTGAACGGAATTGCGCTGTCGGGCGCCGCAGGCATCGGCGCGTCTGCGGCGACGCCGGGCGTAACCATGACGCAGGCGGCCGCGACGATGCCCGAGGCGAGGAGCGCGCGTAGCACTAGCGCCCCGACGCCGGCAGGATCTCGGTGATGCCGACGCCGAAGCGGTCGCCCACCGCGACCAGCGTACCGCGCGCGATCACTTTGCCGTCGAGCAGGATCTCGACCGGGTCGGTGGTGGACGCCTGCAGCTCGACCACGGAGTCGTCCTTGAGCGCGAACAGCTCGGCGACCGTGAGCTCGGCCTGGCCGACGGAAACGGTGACCTTCACCCTGACGTCCTTGATGAGGTCGATGTTGCCCGCCGCCGCGAGGCTTTTGCCGCCCGGATCGTGCGGCTGGATCTCCTGGAGGCGGACCTGCATGGCTGAGGATTCGTGTGTTTCGGATTTTTCGGTGATCATTGAGTCCCTGCTTTCAAGAAACGAGCTGCAGCGCCTTCGATGCGGCGCGAACGCCCAGGAAACCGCGTCCGAGCGGCGTGCCGCCCGGACCCGTCAGGGCGAAGGTTTCGTCGATGCGTGCGTCGAGCACGATGACGTCGCCCGGCGTGATCGATGCGAGCGAGCCGAGTCCGAGCTCGGCGCCGCCCGCCCATACGTGCACCGGCACGCCCCGGCCCTGTATGCAATCCATGCGGCGGGCGAGACCGCCGCGGGGAGAAGGTCGGATCGCGCCGGCCAGCGCCGACACGACGCCCGGGCCCAGCAGCGCGCCGAACGTCTCGCCGTCGAGGCGCGCCGTCACGACCGCCGCGCCCGAGCCGGGCGCCCAGGCGGAATCGACGTCGGCTGCGGATCCAGCGACGGCCTGCGCGCGCACGAGGGCGAGAAGCTCGTCCGCGAGCGTCGCGAAGCATTCGTCGATCGCCCCGCGCAGCACCGGCGGCAGCTCGCCGCGCGCGGGCACCGCGTCGCCCGCCTGCGCCGCGAAGCGCGTGGCCGCGGCGCGGTACGCGCCCGGGCCCGCGAGCATCGCGGCCCAGCGCGCGTAGTCGGCCGCGCGGGCGACCGGCGCCTCGGCGACGGCAAGGGGCCGCGCGCCGGCGGCCGACCGCGCGTCGACGATGTTTGCCGCGCCCGGTCCGAACCAGGCGCTGCACCAGCGTGCGAGCGCCTCGCCGGAGGCGGCCACGACGCGCTCGAGCTCGCTCGCCCCGAGCAGACGGAACGCGCGCGGCTTCATCCGCCGCTGCTCCCGCCGCCGCCGTTCTGGATGTCGAGCAGCTGCTGCATCATCTCGTTGGCGACCGTCACCACCTGGGACGAACCCTGGAAGCCGCGCTGGATGACGATGAGATCGGTGAACTCCTGCGACAGGTCCACGTTCGACGACTCGATGCTCCCGGCCTGGATTCCGCCGAAGAGCGAGGTGTTGGCCGCGCCGAGCCGGATCGGGAGGTTGGTGTTGTTGTCGAAGGAGGCCTTGCCGGCGGGCTGCAATCCCTGGAGGAAGTCGAACCACGCCAGCGCGAGCTGGCCGTGGGAGTTTTTCCGCCCGTTCGAATACGTGAGCGCGAGCTTGCCGTCGGCGTCGAACGTGGTCTTGGTGAGCGCGCCCGCGGCGAGCCCATCCTGCGACGAGAGCGCGAGCGTCGAGTCCGCCCCGGCGGAGAAATTGGTCGCGCCGGAGAAGCTGCCGGCCGTGCCGAAATCGAGGGTCAGCGTCATCGGCTGCCCGCCCACCGGGGTGAACACGAAGCTGTGCGTCTCGGTCCCGGCCTGCGGCGAGCCGTCGCCGTTGAAGACGATGGAGCCCGTGTCGTCGACCAGGTTGCCGGCGGCGTCGTCGATGGTGATCTTCCAGGTACGCGGCGCCGCGCCGATGCTCGTGTCCTTGGTGAAGGTGATCGTGAGCGGATTGTTGCCGCCGTCCGCACTGAACACGGGGATGCCGCTCACGCGCTGGGTGTTGTCGGAATCGTCGACCGACAGGTTGCCGGTGAACTTGATCGTCGCCGTGGCCCTGGCCGGGCTGACCCGCAGATCGGCGATGTTGATATCGACCAGGTTGCCGTTCTCGATGCCCTGGACGCGCGAGGTCCCGCCGCGCGTCACGAGGAACCCGCTAGAGTCGATGCTGAACTCGCCGTCGCGGGTGTAGCTCGTCGTCCCGTCCGCGGCCTTGATCACGAAGAAGCCGTTGCCGCTCACGGCGGCGTCGAGGTCGTTGCCGGTGGATTTCACGTCGCCCTGCTTGAACGTGATGGTGCTGCCGCCCGCCTGCATGCCTGCGCCCATGAACATGCCGGACTGGTCCGAGCCGTTCCCCGTGCCCGACTGCAGCTGGTAGAACAGGTCCTCGAATTTCAGCTGGGTGCCCTTGAAGCCCGGCGTGTTGACGTTCGCGACGTTATTGCTGATGTTCTTCAGCCCGTCGGAGAAGCCGGTCAGGCCCGTGAGGCCGATATAGATGGTATCGAGCATGGGATCTCCTTCAGTGGGCGCTCAGCGCACCAGCGAGACCTGGTCGAGGCTGACGTCGGTGATGAACGCGCCGTTCGAGGTCCGCACCGTAAGCCGGGGCTGGCCGGCGTTGAAGCCGAGCGTGGTGACGGTGCCGGTGGACTGGCTGCCGTCCTGTGCCGCCACGTCGACCGTCTTGCCGATGAGGCCGATCGACTGGCTGATCGACTGGATGCTGAGCAGCGTGCTGACGTTGTCGTCGAGCTCGCGCGTCTGCTCCAGGTTCGTGAACTGCGCGAGCTGTGCGATGAACTCCTGGTTGTCGAGCGGCTTGAGCGGATCCTGGAACTGCAGCTGCGTGAGCAGGATCTTGAGGAAGTCGTCCTGGTTCACCACCGACTGCGGGACGGTGGTGGTTGCCGCGGTGTTGATGTTGCCCAGCGCTTCGACGGCCATGGTTCCTCCTTGGAGGTCAGGTTGTGTTTTCACGGTCGTCGGGCAAGCGCCCGAAGACGACCTTTCCGTTGACGGTGATCCCCTCGAGCTCGAGCCCGGCTTCTCGTGCGAGGGTCGACAAGGCGCTCGCGACGGCGCCCGTCTGCGCGTCGTCGAACTCCGCGTCGCGTATCCAGATCCAGACCCGCCCGCCGCGCTCGCGCGCGTGTACCCGGCGCGGATCCCAGCGGCGCGGGGCGCCCCACAAACGCGCCGCGATCTGCAGCTCGAAGGCGCGCGCGGGATCGAGCGCGGGCGCCGCATCGGCGTCGCGCGCGGCAACGGCCGGCCCGCCCGGCTTGCCCGCGGCGAAGGGCTCCTCGGCCGCGGCGGCGCCGCGCGGCGTCGCCGCCGCTGCGCCCCCTGCGCCGGCGCGCGGCGCCCGCGATGCGACCCACGACTCGGTGTTCTGCGTCGGCGTCGCGGCGCGCTGCGGCTCG